>DATNKA010000865.1:0-3827 GCA_035603655.1 Candidatus Acidiferrales bacterium
TCGCGAAGAGGGGTCGAAGGGACGTAGGCCTGACAGCTAAATCGCCGAACCGTCCATCGAATCTGGATTTGTAATGATAAGTCGGCTAGTGTTTGCCAATGCGATTGCGGGCCCGGGATTCCGACTGTCGTCCTCGTGTTCACCCGTCCGCTTCGGTCTCGTCGTCCCGAGGGATTGCCTGTTCATCCGGATCGAAGAATACCGGGAGATCGTAATCATAAATCCCGGATGTATCGAGCTAATGGCAATGGGCTCGAGAAAAGAAGGACTGAACGGTTTTCTGCAGGTCGCTTCCGCGGAGTTGCCCATCCTGGACCGCGCGTACGAACCACTGCGAATAAGATTCAGGATGGGGAGATAACGCCTCCTTGTAACCCGTATACATAGCCACAGCGAGGACATGCATGCCGCCATCCTGCTCCTGCCAATATTGGCAAGGGTTGCGGCTGACACCGAACTTCTCGCTGACAAGTTGCTCTAACGCCTGCACGGAGTCTTCTTCGATATAGCCAGCTGTGGTGTTGTACCCGAAGGACGGGTCATGGTGCTGAACCTTATCGATCACGAGCGGATCGCGTCCTAGCAGGTCAATGGCTTCGCGGACCTTCGGATCGTCCGCGTGGTAAGGCGGGTGCATAGGTTCGTGAATTGCATTATGAAGGACGATACCAAACGGATAGGACGCATGGGTGAGGAAACGCAACCCCGTAATACGGATTCCGTGAGGTTCTGAATAGGCCAGCAGATATACAGTGATCGTATGCGCTGGGAGGGAAAAGCCAAGGTAGCTCTCGATTACAGGAATGATGTCGTATTTCGGGAGTTCGGGAGAGATCTCCGCGATTCGCTTCTCGATCCTGGGCCTGGCATTTGCCGCCCAGTAGGCGGGAAACCCGACCCGATCCAAGGCTCGAAGAGCCACCTCCAACGCCGGTCTAGCCGCCTCATAGTTCTGCCACGAATCTGCGCTCCAGTATGAGGTCTTCTTGAGGCCGGCTTCCATCACAGCGCTGTCGTGTGCAGTGCGGATCATCTCCGGCAGGGTTTCGTCGTCGACCACGGAATAGAAAAGTGTCAGCTTCGCGGAGACGATTCCATGCCCCTCATCCTTGATGACATGCTTTAACTGTGCGAAGGCGGCCTGCTCCTCAGGCGTGAAGAGAGAGTGGAAGTGCCCGTACTCGGCTTGATAGTACTGCAGATAGTACGGGTCGCCGCTGAGCACGTTCAGGAGGCAGAGGGTATCGTATTTGAGAGAAGGCTTGAGTTGCCAGTCGGTGCCCGGGTGAACAGGAACAGTCTCCGCAGTGAGGAGAGGCGGGTGGGCAATCTGGGCAGAAGACAAAATGAGAAGGCAGAGCAGGTCATGAATCCGCCGCATTATCCCATCTAAACGCCGACGCTCCTTCTTGTCTTGAACCCATTTGCAGCGGATCGCCACGCCTGCGGAGCAATTCCCGTGAGTTGCTTGACGCTGCGGGTCATGTGCGACTGGTCGGCGAAGCCAAGTTCGGCCGCAATGCTTGCGAGTGGCGCCTGAGTATTCTGAATAGACTTCAATGCACGACGAGCGCGAATGCGCGCACGGAAGGCCTCCGGGGAAACACCAAACACCAACCCGAAACCCCGCGACACAGCCCACGGCGGGATTCCCTTCCTTTCTCCCCATAGGGACAGTTTGAGGGATGGATTCAGCATCAGTGCTGCCGCCAACTCGTCCGGCCAGTCGGCAGGCTGCGGTGTCCGGCTAGTAGCAACGGAGAAAAGCAAGTCTAGGGCGTCTCGGCAGCTTCTCTCGGCCACGCGCGCAACGGAGTCGGGATCGACCGCCCTCGAAATTCCGGGCGTGTAGGAACAGCCGACAGGCAGCCCCAGATTGAGCACCACTGCACCCGTTTCGGAGAAACGGTTCAGGTGTGCTTCAAATTGCTCATGGAAGATAACATCGCCGGCTTTCACCCGGAAGCGTCCATGATCTCCCGCCTCCTCGTACCCGCCTGCAAGCACCAGAGCTGCATACGCCTTCTCATGGCCATGACGAGCGAGGGCAGAGGCGCGAATTGTCTGCCACATGCGCATCCCCTCCAGTATGCGCCATCCTGAAAGAGCGTTATGCGAGGCGGCAGGCGAAGTCAGGGGCGAATGGTCTGCTGCCGCTTCGCGGCCTCGACCTGCATCAGGATCTGATTGAGCGCCGCACGATCAAGAACCCGGCCGTTCGCGACCACGATGCTGATTTTTCGGGTGTTCCGTATGTCTTCGAGCGGGTTTGCGCTCAGCAACACCATATCCGCGACCTTGCCGGGTTCGACCGAACCAAGGCTCGCTTCCATCCCAAGAAATCTTGCCGGGTTGCTGGTCGCCGTCTGAAGCGATTCCATGGGTGTGAAACCGGCCTCGACAAAATTGGCGAGTTCGTCGTGTAAGCTGAAGCCCGGCACGATGTAAACGCCCGGGGCGGTGTCCGTTCCGGCCATGAACGGCACTCCGGCGCGGTGCATTGCGCCGACCATTTGCAGATTGTCGGCGAAATACTCCTGGCGCAGCGCCAGCGGATCGCGTAGAAGATCGGGCATCATTTCATCGCTGAAGCGGCGCCAGGTTACATCGCGCCAGTAGGCAGGAACGTACTTGTCGAGTGGATCGTGCTTCAGGTCGCGCTGGTCGAGAAATGTTCCGCCACGTTGCCAAGCCAGCGTGGGTACCTGCCAGGTCTGGTTCTGCGCGAGCAGTTTGATGAGCGAGTCGCACCTTTGCCGGTCCTGTGTGGTGAGCAGCAGTTTCAGGCTGCCTTCGCCCTTGATGAATCTGTCCTCTTCAGCAGAACAGCCTTCGAAGATGCCCATCAGGTGCTCGATACTCTTCTGCCCCGCTTCGACAACTTCCCGAATGCGAACCTTATCAGGAACATGCCCGACGATGGGCAAGCCCTGCTTGTGCGCTTCCGCGGCAGCGGCAAGGTAGGCATCGCGCGAAATGACGGACTGGACCTTGATGAAGTCCACGCCTTGCGCTTTGAGCGAGTCCACGGCAGCAACCGCACTGGCCGGAGTGTTAATAGCGATAGAACTGGGGAAGCGCAATTTCCCATTCGGTAGATACGCGTCCAGCATGGGGCCAGAGATGACCATGCGCGGGCCGACGATTCGGCCGGACGCGATCTCTTGGCGCCACTCCAGGAGAACCGGAAGGTCTCCTCCCATATCGCGCACGCCAGTCACACCGTTGGCGATGAAAAGCGGCAGGATAATGTCGCGTCCGCCGGGGAACCAATCACCGAAAGCGGAGTGCACATGCATGTCCCAAAGCCCGGGAATGAGATATTGACCAGTGGCATCGATAACCCGCGCGTTCTTGGGCAACTGGAACTTCTCCGTATCAGAAACAGAGGTGATGCGATCGCCGGTGATGACAACTGTCTTATCTCTCTGAACCGATGACGTACCCGGATTGACCACGGTCGCGTGCGTAATCACAGTCGGGCCTGGTGCAGGATTGTATTGCGCGGTGCTGACCGGCTTCAGTAGCAGATAGGACGCAATCACGACTGAAAGGCAGAAGGTAGTAAGGATGCGCATCGCTCAGAGAGTACTACGAAAACTCGAAAACAGATGGACCATTCCGGAGAAGGTTGTGCTTTCCGAGTCGATAGACTCGCAGCCAGCTCGATCCGCCGAGTTGATCTCAAGCGCTTTCCCGTATTACACTCCCGGCTTCGAGTTCGAGCGAAAAATGCGCATTGTCTTTACGGTCTTAATAGTCGCCCTTACGGCTGCGGCGCTGGGCCAGGCTGCACCGGCGAATCGGAACGCATCCGACGCAAAACC
>DATNKA010000866.1:0-2339 GCA_035603655.1 Candidatus Acidiferrales bacterium
CCAAGCGAGGTTCTTGGCGAGGTCGGCTAGATTGTCGCCAATATCATGTTGCGACGTCCGTGTCACTTGGAGGAGTCGACCGAATCCCTCGCGGATGCATTCGAGCGACCGCGCCCTAAAGTCTCGAACTGCCTGTCGGACAACCGGATCGCCTTCGCCAGTTGCCACGGGCGGATATTGGAATTCTGCAAGAACGCTACGACAGTCAAACCAAGTCTTGCTGAATGCTTCTTCCAGCCGACTCCGCAGCCACCTTTTCGCAGCCGCGACTTTCGGATCGTCCTCCAATCCCATTTTGCTCAGCCCCTTGGCATTTTGACTTGCAAGCGACACTGTATATGGTACATCTGGCGATGCGCCGGCCCTCGGAATCGCAACACTATTGTGCGAACGAAACCCCCTGGGAGAAGGGCGCCTAACCAATCTCATAAGCATCTGAAACTGGTGTTCCGCCGGCCGCCCGTTTACGTTGGGTGGCGCACGCTATGCCGAAGACATTCGCCTGGAATCGGTTCCTGAAAGAGGCCAAGGCAAGAGCCGGGATCGGGCTTAAGCGCTATTCCTATGTCTCTCTCTTTGGCGTTAATACTCTCGACGAATTCAAGTACTCCATTTTTGAGAATTCGCTGCAATCTTCCGAGATTGGGGTGGAACCGAGTCTGGAGACGCTGGAGTTGAATACGGCGGCTACCGCCGAGCGCTTCGGCAGGAAATCTCTGTGGTTTCTCCAGCAAATCCCTCTCATCAAGAATTACGTCGGAGGTCTCGGCCCGGTATGGTTCCTGTCGGTGAAGAACACTATCATCTGCGTGGATGATATTGAGCGTCGCGGAAACAGTCTCTCTGTTCGCGATGTTCTTGGGCTGGTCTCAAACCTCAAGGAGCACAAAGGGTGCAAGGTTTGTCTTATTTTGAACGACGAGGCGTTGGAAGATAATAGGGATGAATTTTTGAAGTACTTCGAAAAAGTAGTTGATACTTCTTTGAAGTTCGCGCCCTCAGCTGAGGACTGTGCCAGAATTGCGCTTGATCCTGATGTGGAAACCAATCAGCTGCTTGCCGCGAACTGCATAACGCTTGGTATTTCCAATATTCGACTTATTAAGAAGATTGAGAGATCCGTGCGAAGGATCGAACCCATGGTGAAAACGTTCGACGCTCAGGTTCTGAAGCAGGCGGTGCAATCGCTGACTCTGCTTGGATGGAGTGTCTATGAGCCCACCCGCGCTCCGTCGCTCGACTACCTGAGAAAAAGAAGAACGGCGGACTTGTTCGGCCCCGACAAAAAAAAGGGCATACCGCAGGAAGAAGCCGCGTGGAATGCCCTGCTGGATGTTTATGGCTTCACCAATATGGATGAGTTTGACCTCGCCCTGCTGGATGGTATCCGCGATGGCTATTTCGATCCCGTGCTGATCGAAGAATACGGCACAGAGCTTGACAGGCAACTAAAAGCGGCAAAGGTCGACAGTTCTTTTAACGACGCATGGCGTCTGTACCATGACTCCTTCGATGAGAATAGGGAGCAAGTCGTTGGCGCTATATACGATTCCTTCCGTAAGAGCGCTCAGAATATTTCACCAGTAAATCTCAGCGGCACGGTGAAACTGCTTAAGGAGCTTGACAGGCCCGATCTCGCGGCTGAAATATTGAAGCATTACCTCGATGCGCACAGCAAAGAGGAGCGTCGATTTTTCGATCTGGCACGGCATCCGTTCCGTGAAGACATAAATGACCCTGACGTTGTGCAGGCCTTCAAGAATAAATACGAAACATTTAAGAACGTGCGTACACCGACGGAAATTCTGCTTTCCATGGCAAATTCCAACGGCTGGTCCGAAGAAGATATCACAGCTCTGTCTGTCGTTCCTGTCGAGGAGTACCGCGCAGTATTCAAGAATCACCGCGATGAAGAACTACGCAAAATCATTAACACCTGTCTGCAATTTGACCGGATCTCCGGCGTGAGTGCAGCAATGACAGAGATCTCAGCGCGTGCCAGGCAAGCACTGACGCTCATTGGCCAGGAGTCCCCGATCAATGCCCGGAGGGTGCAAAAGTTCGGAATATCAATCGCTGACGCAGTTGAGCCACCCTCCGGTCCCCCTTCAGACCCTGGTTAACAAATCGGATAAACGGGGCGGTTCCAGCGCGTGATAGTCCCGTTTAGCGCACATGTTCACGTACACTCACGTCAAAAGCCTCTTCAAGAAATGCAATCGTCGCCGGCTGCCCGTCAAGTGATGCGCGGATGTGCGTGGTTGTATAGATGCCTGCTTTTGCCTTCCACTTCGGGGCAGAGCGATCAACAGTCCGTATCCATTTGACCGTGGCCACGT
>DATNKA010000867.1:0-3553 GCA_035603655.1 Candidatus Acidiferrales bacterium
CCCCGTCGCTCTCAATGGTCGAGACCACGCCTCGCATCACTCCGTGATCGCGCAGATGCCGCACCAGAGCCCGTGTGTCGATATCCGACAGCACCGGCACCTTGAACTGTTCCAGGTACTCGTCGGTTACCTGCTGCGATCGCCAGTTCGAACTCACTTTCGAGAACTCGCGCACGATCAATCCCTCGATCCACGGACGCGTGGCTTCGTTGTCCTCCTGGTTGGTGCCGTAGTTGCCGATCTGAGGGTTGGTCAGGACAACGATCTGCCCCGAGTAAGAAGGGTCGGTAAAGATTTCCTGGTAGCCAGTGATGGAAGTATTAAAAACGACTTCGCCGTAGCATTCGCCTTTGGCGCCGTAGCCTTTGCCTCGGAAGATTTTGCCATCTTCCAGCGCAAGGATTGCCTGCATTCTCGCTCCAATGGATGGATTTGCAGAATCTTATCAGGGATTGCGGTCAGGGCCAAGCACGGAACTCAGTCTGGGTGTGGAAATCTCCCATATTCGAAATTCATACCGTGCGGCAAGCCTGAGTCTAGCGAACTCTTCCCAGCTTATCCATGGGCCAATATCCAAACACAGCCTTGCCGTAGATATAACTTTGATTCACCGGGCCGAAATCGCGGCTGTCGTTCGACATCGAGCGATGATCTCCGAGCACGAAATAACACTGCGGCGGCACCACCGTCTCCGGATATGACCGCGAGTCGGCGTAGGCGGGCGGCACGTAATCCTCATCCAAAGCCTCGCCGTTCACATACACCTGGCCGCCATCGATGCGCATGCGATCTCCAGCCACCCCAATCACGCGCTTGATATAGCTTTTCGATGGGTCGCGCGGATAACGGAATACGACTATATCGCCCCGCGAAATCGGCTCCAGCCGGTACACGAACTTGTTGACGAAGATTCGCTCCTGATCCTCGAGGGACGGCATCATGCTGGTGCCTTCGACTTTCACCGGCTGATAGATGAAGACGATAATGAACGCGGAAATCGCCAATGAAATAATCAGGTCACGTAACCACACTCCCAAAGCTGGACGCAGGCGTGCTCCCGCATCCGCCACTACGCCCTGTGCTGCTACCGGAAGGGGCGGCACGGCTGACGTCTCTGTTCCTGGGTTTTGTGTCTGTGACATGCGATTCTTATTGTATACAGATCACCCCACAGCCGACACTTTGGCGCCTTTTCCTTGATGCTACTGCTCAATCAGTTCGGTGCTGCCGGGGGGCGTCTCGCCTCAATTCCGAAAGCAGGATAAAATGAGGTCTCAGGAGATATCTATGGCAGTGACCCGATTCTTTCGCCACAAGTTTGTCCACCGCGCTGTTACTCTCGCCTTACTTTTATTCGTGACCATGACCATGACCTCGCTTTGGGCGGCCCCTCAGGAGGAAGAAGGATCGGGCATTCCTGCTTACAACGCCGGCCCTCCACCCAAAGGAACCAAACTCCCTGCAATCCTTACGAAGGATCAACTTTGGGGAGCGGACGCGCAGTATGCGTATCAAATGCATGCTTACGAACTGGCATCAAAGATTCCCGCGGTCCTCCACCAACAGCCCTGCTACTGTTATTGCGACCGCATGGGCCACAACAGCCTACATAGCTGCTTTGAAAGCACGCATGGCGCACGCTGTGCCACTTGCCTGAAGGAAGTCTACTATTCTTACAAGCAGCATCAGGCAGGGAAAACTGCGACTCAGATTCGCGCCGGCATCATCAAGGGAGAATGGAAGCAGATTGACCTGGAGTCAGCCACGACGATCAACTAGTTACCCTATCCGAGGTATTTATAGGGAAACTAGGGAAACTAAAGAAGGACCATCCTCACTGGTGTATTTCTCGGTACCGGCGTCCCACAGAATTGCCCTCGGCCCGTCCTTTGAGTGATACTTGAGGATCAGTTCTTTGAGGTTCATGCTTAAGGAGTACTCATTACGACGAGCACAGGAAAAATTCTTCACATGGCTCAAAAGGCTAACCCTAAGAAGTCATCTGTAGCGGACGACCCACGCGCTGCGCAAGCCCTTCAGCACTATGAATCCGGGCTGCGCGCCCTCCAGGAGCACAAGTTCGACAAGGCCAAACCACTGTTTCAGAAAGTGTTGGCCGGGGGCAGCAAGGAATTGGGCGACCGCGCTTCCATCCATCTCAGCATTTGCAATCAACATCTCGAGCGCTCGACCACCAATCAGTTCAAGACAGTCGAGGAGCATTTCGATTACGCTGTCTCCCTGATGAATGTCGGCGATTACGTGACCGCTCGCGAGCATATCGAGAAACTTGTAAAGCAGGCGCCTAAAACTGATTTCGTTATTTACGGCCTAGCGGCACTCGATTGTCTGACCGGCCACGTGGAAGACTCGCTCAAGCATCTTGATGAGGCCCTGCGTTTGAATGCCAGTCTGCGCTACCAGGCGCGGAACGACTCCGATTTCCACAACCTGGCCGAAGATCCCCGTTTCACTGAGTTGTTGTACCCGGATCCCGCCGCCGACCTCGCTTCAGCGGAAGGCTCCTTCCGGGAAGACGAATCGTTTTAGGCCGCAATCGAGATTCACTCGATGGAGACCAAAACTGCTACGCCCTTGGCTCTGGACAAGACTACCCGCGAACGCGGCCTGCGCGTTGTCGCCATCGGTGGCGGCACCGGGCTTTCCACTCTGCTTAAGGGGCTCAAACTCTTCGCGCTCACTCCCGCGGAATTGATGGCTGCGCCTCCGGCCGCGCCCGTCATCAGGGATCTTTGCGCCGTGGTTACCGTAAGCGACGACGGCGGTTCCAGCGGACGCTTGCGCAAAGAACTCAACATGCTTCCGCCGGGCGATATCCGGAACTGCATCGTCGCCCTCAGCGAGGATGAAGCGCTGCTTTCCCAACTCTTCCAGCATCGCTTCAATAAAGGATCCGGGCTGGAAGGCCACAGTTTCGGCAATCTCTTTCTGGCGGCGCTGACTTCCATCACGCACGACTTTTCTGAAGCCGTGCGTCTTTCCTCGGAAATTCTGGTCACCCGCGGTCACATCCATCCTGCCACCACTTCGAACATCGAACTAGAGGCCCTGATGGAAGATGGCACGCGGGTACGCGGCGAGACCAAAATCACCGCCAGCAAAGTCCGAATCCATGAACTCTTTCTGGTTCCCCCCGATGTCGACCCTTTGCCGCAAACGCTCGACGCCATCGCCCGTGCCGACATCATCAGCATCGGTCCCGGTTCGCTCTTCACCAGCCTTATCCCTAACCTTCTGGTGCACGGCATAGCCGACGCCATTGTTGACTCTCCAGCCACGAAGGTTTACATCTGCAATTTGATGACGCAGGCTAACGAGAGCCTGGGTCTTACGGCCGCCGATCATATTCGCGCACTTAATCGTCACGCCGGCCAACAGATCTTCGACTATGCACTGATCAATCGCACACCTGTATCCGACGAACTCAAGACAAAGTACGCACTCGAGGGCGCGTGCCAGATCGTCGCCGATCTCGACGCCATCGAGGCTCTGGGCGTGATCCCGGTGCTGGGAGACTATCTGGAAGAGGGCG
>DATNKA010000868.1:0-6758 GCA_035603655.1 Candidatus Acidiferrales bacterium
TAGCCTGCTGCAGTCGGTGCTGGAGCGTGCGGCGGAGGAGCGCGACGCCTTTCTGCGGCACGCTTGTGCGACCGACGAAGCGCTGGAGCGCGAAGTCCGCTCGCTTTTAATGGCACAACAAAAGGGGGGAGCCTTCCTCGAAAGCCCGGCAATAGAAGTGGCCGCGCGGGCCCTCGCTCACGAACAGAGCGCGGACAAGCAGGAAACCGGCGATTTCCCTATCGGCCGGACCATCTCGCACTACCGCGTGATCGGGAAGCTCGGCGCCGGCGGTATGGGAGTCGTCTACGAGGCGGAAGATATTCGCTTGAAACGACGGGTTGCTCTGAAATTTCTTCCCGACAATCTGGCGCATGACCCAAGAGCCCTGCAGCGCTTTAAGCGTGAGGCGAACGCAGCCTCTTCCTTGAACCATCCGAGCATCTGCACGATTTATGAAGTGGAAGAACAGGACGGACAGCCAGTAATCGTCATGGAGTTGCTGGAGGGAGAAAGCTTAAAAGAGCGAATCCGCAAAGGGCCAGTCCCCGCCGACGAACTTCTGGATCTTGGCATTCAGACATCCGACGCCTTAACAGCGGCGCACGCGAAGGGGATCATCCATCGAGACATAAAGCCCGCAAATATTTTCATGGTAGGTCCGGGTCGGGTGAAGATTCTGGATTTTGGGCTGGCCAAGGCCATCCCTAAGCATCGACCGGAAATCGAGCCCAGCGACAACGATCAATCGCTCACCGTGGAAGGCGCTATTCCCGGCACAACTGCCTACATGTCTCCCGAGCAAGTCTCTGGAGAGGCGATCGATCCTCGCAGCGATCTGTTTTCCTTGGGCGTTGTGCTTTACGAAGCGGCAACCGGCAGACGACCTTTCGTAGGCAAGAATAACGTGTTGACGATGAATGCCATCCTGAATGAGGGGCCTATCACACCCAGCCGCTTGAACCCAGAAGTACCCGCTGCCTTCGACGCAATTATCGCCAAGGCGCTTGAGAAAGACCGAACCCTTCGCTACCAGCATGCCTCGGAAATCGGAGCTGATTTGCGACGGCTGAAGCGGGACACGGATTCGGCGCAACTGCCCGTGAGTGCGAGGACCGGAACCTCAACCCGCATCAAGAGACGAGGAATGCTGGCCACTGTTGCTGTAGCGGCTACGCTGGCTTTGTCAGTCGGTGGTTATTTCTATTTCCACCGCGCACCCAAGCTGACCGACAAGGACACCATCGTTCTCGCCGATTTTGCTAACAGTACCGGCGATGCAATCTTTGACGACACACTGAAGACGGCGCTCAACGTTTCCCTGCGGCAATCGCCTTTCCTGAATGTGCTCCCTGACAGCGCAGTGGTGAAGACTTTGAAATTGATGACTCGTCCAGCGGGCACGAAACTGACACTCGATGTGGCCCGCGAACTTTGCCAGCGGGCGGGGAGCAAAGCCTACGTTGCCGGAGCGATTGGCAGTTTGGGCAGCAAATATGTGCTGGAATTGAAGGCGATGAACTGCCAGACCGGCGACACGCTGGCCGAGGAGCAAGTGGCGGTGGCGTCCAAGGAGAAGGTGCTGGACGTGTTGGGCGAGGCGGCATCCAAGCTGCGCGGCGAACTGGGTGAATCGCTGGCTACGGTGCAGCGGTTTGATGTTCCGCTCGAACAGGCCACCACTTCTTCGCTCGAAGCTTTGAAAGCATACAGCCTTGGGATAAAGGCCAATGTCGAGAAAGGCCCTGCCGGGGCTTTGCCCTACGACCAACGTGCCATCGAGCTTGATCCGAATTTTGCCATGGGCTACAGGGCAGTAGGCTTAAGCTATGCCTTTCTCGGCCAGACTGAGAGGACCAGTGAGTACGTCACGAAAGCGTTCCAGTTGCGGGAACATGCCAGCGAGCGGGAGAAGTTGGCCATCACTGCCAACTACTACCAGAACGTGACCAGAGAACTGGACAAAGCGGCGCAGATATATCTGGAGTGGATTGAGAGCTACCCGCGGGAATACGGAGCGTACAACAATTTGGGCCTGGCGTACGCAGCACAGGCGCAGTATCAGAAGGCCGCGGAAATCATGAGGCAAGGCAAGCGCCTTGCGCCGGATTATGCGTCCTGGTACGAGAATCTCGCCATCTATACTCTTGCCCTGCAGCGTTTCGACGAAACGCGGCAGATCAGCGACGACACGCGGGTGCGATACGGGGATGATTTAATATTGCATACTGCTTTTTACGCTCTCGCATTTGTGGGGTCGGATTCCGCGGGGATGGCGGAACAACAACAGTGGTTTGCAGGCAAGCCCAAGTATGAAACTTTTGGACTGGCTCTCACATCCGACACCGAGGCTTATGCCGGTCGGGCGGGTAAGGCCCGGGAACTGACCAAGCGGGCCGTAGACTCAGCTGCACGAACCGACAATAAAGAGGTTGGGGCGATCGATCTGGCAATTGCTGCTCAGCGGGAAGCGGCTTACGGCGATCTCAAAGAAGCGCGGCAGACAGCAGCCGAAGCTCTGAAGCTCGCTCCCGCGAGTCAGGGCGTCGAAACTGAAGCCGCGCTTGCCTTTGCCATGGCAGGCGATACGGCGCGAGCCGAATCGTTGGCCCAAGACTTGGGGAAGCGATTCCCGCTGGGCACGCAGATGCAGTCGCTCTGGCTGCCTGCGATTCACGCGCAATTGGCGCTGGACAGAAGGAACCCGGCCTCCGCCCTGGACGCCCTGCAAGCTGCTACGCTCATTGAGTTGGGCAACATTCCCTTCGTCATGAATACCTCGTGCCTGTATCCGACGTACCTGCGTGGTGAGGCATACTTGGCCAACGGACAGGGTACTGCCGCTGCCGCTGAGTTTCAGAAGATTATCGATCACAACGGCATCGTGTGGAATTGCTGGACGGGGGCGTTGGCGCCTTTGGGAGTCGCTCGGGCCAATGCCTTGCAATCGAGAACCTCGCAGGGAGCGGCTGCCGATGCCGCCCGCGTCCGTGCGCTCGCCGCTTACAAAGACTTCCTCACACTCTGGAAAGACGCCGACGGTGACATCCCTGTTCTCAAGCAAGTCAAAGCGGAGTACGCGAAGCTGCAGTGAACCTTCGTGGGGACGACCAGCCTCCAAATACTTGAAGAGTCAGGCCCTTTGTTAGGCGTTCCAAATGAAATCGTACGGCACCGGACGTGGCCAATAGGGCGGCGGAATAGAGTCGGGCGGTTTACTCCCCTCCATCCTTCTCCGCTGCAATCATACTTCCCTGCCGTTACGATCTGCTCTACCTACCTAATCCATAGCCCCCTTGTGATACAACTTTCTGTGATCTTCATGCACCAATCCGAGGCGGCGGCTTACCAGTTTCCGGGTGTGGAATGTTGAGAGCGTTCTTCGTCCGTCTTTCCGAAAATCCATCTTTACGCAACTTTGCCGAGCGATCTTCCCTCGGCCGCCGGGTCTCCGGGCGCTTCGTGGCCGGCACGGAGATTGCCGACGCCGTCCGTGCCACCCAAGCCGTGAACCGCGCGGGGATGAGCGTCACCATCGACAATCTTGGCGAAAATGTCACGAATCCCGACGAAGCACGGCACAGCGCCCAACTCTATCATCAGGTCCTCGACGCCATTGTCGTCAACCAGCTCAACGCTAATATCAGCCTCAAGCTCACGCACATGGGGCTGGACGTGGACGAGAAATTAGCCCGCGAGATTGTCAGCGGCTTGGTCGCCAAAGCTGCATCCATGAATCCTCCCGGCTTTGTGCGCGTCGACATGGAAGGATCGCCCTACACGCAGCGCACTCTGGATTTCGTTCATGAACTGCACCGCATGCCAGGAAATGCGAACTCGGTCGGCACCGTGATCCAGGCGTACCTGCGGCGCTCCGAGAGCGATATCGAAAAACTTCTCGCTGAAGGCATCCGTATTCGCCTGTGCAAAGGCGCGTACAAAGAATCTGCGGATATCGCCTTTCCCGCCAAATCAGAGGTCGACGCCAACTACGTCAAGCTGATGAAAATCCTGCTGAAGAGTGGTATCTATCACGGCCTTGCCACGCACGACGAACGCATTGTGCAACAGGCGCAGGCGTTCGCGACCACCGAAAAGATTTCCCGCGATTCGTTTGAATTCCAGATGCTTTATGGTATCCGTCGAGACCTGCAACAGCGCCTGGTCCGCGATGGCTGGCGCGTCCGCATCTACATTCCGTTCGGCACTGAATGGTATCCCTACTTTATGCGGCGGCTGGGCGAGCGCCCGGCCAACGTCTTATTCATCGCCCGAAATCTGCTGCGCGCATAGTTCGAAGTTAAACACAAGAGGCCTACACTTTTCGCCCAAATCTATTAAGATGCTATGGCTCCCCGAACCAGGGTGCCCCATGCACATTCCCTCTTCACTCAGAAAATTGGTCGGGCGCTACGAGGTCCCGCAATCCTCGGCCGGGGGGGATGGGCCTTGCCTATCGGGCCTGCGATACGCTTGTTCGCCGCGAGGTCGCGGTGAAAACGATTCTCGACATTCCCGATGCGGCAAAGCGGATCAAGAACATTCCATTGTGGGATCCGGTCGCTTCGGCAGGCAGGAAGTTTAGTTTTTACATTCCCGGCAGAGAGCAAGTCGCGCTCTCCAGCTTCGGCCAGTACGTTGAGTTAGCACGCGGTACCCGCCGCACGGGCGCGTGCTGGAATTGGAAAATTTTGCGATAGATGGACATGGAGGAAAAACCATGCATTCTTTTACGCGCCGTGACTTCATGCGGATCAGCACGACTTCCGTGGCTGCCGGAGCCGCAGTAAAATTTACTCTCCTGGAGCCTGCGGCGTTATGGGGCGCAGGCCGCGCCGTAGCTGCAAGCGATCGCGTGCGCTTTGCGTCGATCGGCACCGGAACGCGCGGATGCGAATTATTGCAGGCGTCGATTGCCGTGCCCGGCATAGAATGTGTTGCCGTTTGCGATCTCTATGACAGCCGGCACGAGGCAGCTCAGGAGGCGGTGCAAAAGCAGGTTCCGGCGACGCGCAATTACAGGGAAATCCTCGACCGCAAAGATGTAGACGCAGTGATCGTGGCCGTGCCTGACCATCAACATCGCCGCATCGTGGTGGATGCCTGCGCCGCGGGCAAGGACGTATATTGTGAGAAGCCGATGTCGCACACCGTGGAAGACGGCTTCGCCATGGTGGATGCCGTGCGAAAAGGAAATCGCATCATGCAGGTGGGCAGCCAGCGCGTAAGTTCCATCGTCTACGAAAAGGCTCGCGAACTCTATTCATCCGGAGCCCTCGGTGACGTGTTCTTCATCGAAGGCTCGTCCGACCGGAACTCGCCCAGCGGCGCCTGGGTCTATCCCATTCCGCCCGACGCGAGCGAGCAGACTATCGATTGGAATGCGTTTCTGGGAGACGCACCCAAGCGGCCGTTCGACGCGGCCAGGTTCTTCCGCTGGCGTTGCTTCTCCGACTACGGCGAGGGATTGGCCGGCGACCTGTTCGTGCATCTGCTCTCCGGAATTCACTTTATCTCCGGAACGAACGAGGCGGCCACGCGCGCGCAGTCGAGCGGCGGACTGTTTCGCTGGAAAGACGGACGCGACTTTCCGGACCTGATCGAGACACTGTACGACTATCCGAAATTCCGCATCGTGCTGCGCTGCAATCTGAACAATGCCGGCGGTGAACCCATCAAGTTCCACGGCAGCAAAGCCACCATGGAAATCAGTGGACAAACGTTGACCTTTATTCCGCAGGATGTAAGTCCGCAGCCGGAAGGATATTCGCTGAAAGGCTGGCCGGCGCGACTTCGCAAGGAATATCTGGCACAATGGTTGGCGGACCATCCCCAGCCCGGCCCACTCGACTACCAGCCAGTCGAAGCAGAGACTTTCACCGCGCCGCAAGGTTACAGCGATGTGTCGGCGCATCAGGCAAACTTTTTCAACGCGGTCCGAAGCCGCAGGCCTACGGTCGAAAACGAAGTGTTCGGCAACCACGCGGCGATCGGCTGCCATCTCGCGAACTATGCCTATTTCAAGAACACAATCGCAACCTGGGATGCTGGCGCAAAGACGATTCGAGGATAGTCGCACCTTCCAGCAATAGGAATGATCGAAAATTGGGAATTGAGAATTGAGGGCTTCCAAACATGCGTCGGATTTCCAGAAGAGCTTTTTTGCAGACTGCCTCAGCCTCGGCTGCGTGCGCGGCACTGTGGAATAATGCACTCCCCCTGCTGGCCAACCCTCTGGGCCTGCCGCTCGGTTTGCAACTGTACTCGGTGCGCGACATTCTGCCGAAAGATTATGACGGAACGCTGCGCCAGATAGCTGCGCTGGGTTATCGCGAAGTGGAGGCTGCGGGCTTCTTCGGTCGCAGTCCGAGCGAGGTAAAGCAGGCGATGGATCACGCCGGCCTGCGTTGTGTAAGCGCCCACTATCCTTTGAAGGATCTTTTGCTGAAGATGGATGAAACCATTCAGTTCGGCAAGGATCTCGGGCTAAACTACATCGTCTGCTCGTCGCCCATGCTGAAAGATCCGTCACGGGTGAAAGACCCCGGGTCGCGCGCGGCCCGAGATTCGATGACCCTCGACGACTGGCGCTGGAACGCGGAACAGTTTAACCATATCGGGGAAAAAGTAAATGCAGCCGGCATGCGCTTCGCATACCACAATCACACACCCGAGTTCCGCTCAGAAAACGGCGTCTTGTTCTACGACGAGCTTCTGCGGTCGACCGATCCGGCAAAGGTAAGCATGGAACTCGATTGCGGTTGGGCGGTCGTGGCGGG
>DATNKA010000869.1:0-2010 GCA_035603655.1 Candidatus Acidiferrales bacterium
ACGCACTGCCCGTCGAGAGCAGACGCATGTGCCGTTCCATCGTGTCTTGATTAAGCGGGATGAGCAGATCGAGTTTGCCGTCCGTTGTGGCAATTTTGTCCGGGCCGGTGCGAACCGTCAGGAAGGTATGACCGCCGCGGATGATGGATTGATAGGCGTTATAGGCATTCAGATGCAGCCCGCGGCGGCTGAAGATCTTCGCAAAAATATCGCCGGGCGTGGCCACACCCTGGCCCGCGGCGCCTCCGATACCCACACTGAAGGACTGCCTCATAAGACGTCTCCCCAAACTGGCCCATGGTTTTCAACGTCCCGGCACCAGCGAAATATCGAGCACTCGGATTCTACGGCGCGTTTGGCATCCAAGCAAGTCGGGGTCAGGATTGTTCCGTACGACGTCGTGAAATCGTGACCTCTGCTATCTATCTGCAGAAATCGAATTGCGCAGGGCATTGCACACTATTGCCTACCTTGCGCGAAGCGGCTCGATCACAGAAGCCATGTCCTGCTCGCCCAATCCTCGCGCAATTGCATCTTCGAAGAGACTTCGTGCAATCTCTGACGTCTTCAGATCGACATTGCACTGTGCTGCCTCGCTTTCTGCGTAGACCAGGTCCTTCCTCATTAGCTTGAGCAGGAAGTTGACCGCGTAGTTTTGACTGGCCATGCGGGCCGAGATAGCTCCGAAAAGCGGACTACCCGCCGCACCTCCCTTCAAAAACGCGAGCGCCTTATCACGGTCGAGCCCACTACGCTCAATCCAAACCAGACCCTCCGCCAATGAGGCCACCTGCACCCCGCAGAGAAAATTATTGATTAACTTCATCTTCGCTCCGCTGCCAACCGGTCCAAAGTGAACAATCTCTTTACTCATCGCCTTCAATACTGGAGTAGCCTTTTTCAACGCCGAATCGCTACCACCAACCAGCAACGAGAGCTGCCCAGCCTCAGCCTGCAAGCGGCTACCAGTCACTGGAGCATCCAGCAAATCCAAGCCGCGCCGACCCGCCAACATCGTCAACTCAGCGATCCACGCCGGACTCACCGTACTTGACTCAACCAGAACTGCTCCGTCCGCCGCTGCATCAAGCGCGCCATTCTCGTCCAGCCAAACCCCGCGCGAGGCCGCATCATCAGCCAGCATGCTGATGATCACCGAAGCATTTAGGACAGCCTCAGCCGGAGTCGAGGCGAAGCGCGCACCGTCGATTGCCCGAGCCTTTGTCGCCGTACGGTTGTAGACACTCAGCGAAAAGCCTGCCTTCACAAGATTCGTCGCCATCCCGGCGCCCATCGTGCCGACTCCAAGTAACGCCACGTTTTCAGCCACAAAAATCCTCCCTCACTCTGTTCCTGGTCAGCCAAGCAGACGAACAGCGACCTGCCGATTGCGTTCTTTGGGCTCCACGCGAACCTGGTTCCTCAGCGGCCGGCCGAATCCCTCATAGCGAACTTCGATCCAGTCGCCATCCTTCAACACAATGCCATCGCCAAAGCTCAGCGAATGCGCGCCGAAGAAGTGCACATGCACGTCCCCCGGTCGCCGGTGGCCGTCAAACTTGAAATGATGATGTTCCAGGTTGGCAAGACTGTGACACATATTTTCTTCTCCAGTCGCCACGTTCTTCGACCAGACGATCTCTCCTCCGCGCTCAATCCGGACCTCTCCCTTAACCGCCTGAAACTTCGCACCGACTACAAGCTCAGGCCCCAGGCTGCAGGTGCGTAGCTTCGAGCCCGCAAGATTGAGGTAGTTACGTTTCTCAAATTGATGATCGGAGAACTCGTTCCCCGTGGCCATGCCAATGCGGTATGGGGTGCCATCCTCTCCAATCACATAAATCCCTGCAAGCTCTGCCTCTTCACCGCCATCTTCCGCATAGGAGGGTATTGTCAAAGGCGCGAACGGCGCCTGCAATAAAAAGCCGTTTCCCTTGTAGAACCACTCTGGAGCGATCCCGATCTCACCAACCGCAGGCCGTCCGCCTTCGAGGCCCCACCGAAACATGC
>DATNKA010000870.1:0-4449 GCA_035603655.1 Candidatus Acidiferrales bacterium
CTGATTCCCGCTGACCACAGTGATCCCCAGAACTTCCACCGCAGGAGATTGAATCAAAGTCAGCAGGGTTTGCATATTGCTGCCGCCGGGCCCCGAACAATCCTGGTTGATGATGACTTTGCGACGTTGCTGCGCGAATCCCAGGCTAGTCGCAATCAGAAGGAACAAGATCGTAAGCCGTAGTTTTAAGTTCCTCATCAGAAACCTTCTGCTCCCGTTTCTTCAGTCACGTTGTTCCTCTTCCCATCAGCGGTCTTGCTGTCCGGTACAAAGAGGTCAATCAAAATCGAGATTCCCCATGCGTATTCGGTAAAGGGGCTGAGGTCATAAGTGACTTACAACCAGCGAAACTGGGGCGTTCAATCCGTAAGGGACGTTCCAGTTCCAATCCAGAAAGCTGCAAGGCTCCTCAGGTTCTTCTTATAAGTGCGGGTCACGGTATATTCTCTTCCATCCTTCACGCGAAGCTGGTACTCGCCCGTGGCGCAAGGACGGATCTCTTGTACGAAAGAAGCGTTCACCAACACCGACCGATGAATTCGAACAAATCCATAGGCTTTGAGCTTCTCTGCAATGGTCGAGATCGATTCTCGCAGCAGCGCCGAACCTGTCTCCCGCTGAAGCAAGACATAATTCCCCTCCGCCTGCACCACAACCACATCATGAGGATCAACAAAGAGAATCCTCCCATTACTCTTGATTCCAATCTTGGAGTTTGGCGCTGTCAGCGTCCGCAGATGGGGCATGAACTCCATTAATCTTGCCGCCCGCTCGCTCGCCGTCCTTTGACAGGCGAACTCCAGAGCCTGGTTCACGCGTTCCCTTGAAAAGGGTTTCAGGACGTAGTCGACAGCATGTTTTTCGAAGGCCGCCACTGCATGTTGGGCGTATGCGGTCACCAAAACCACAGAAGGCAACGGTCGCTCGCATTGCTCCAGACGACCCAATAGTTCAAGACCCGACAGCTCCGGCATACTTATGTCGAGCAGCATCACGTCATAATTGTTTTTGGATAGATGCTCCTGAGCCTCGATCGCATCGCAAGCTGAATCGAAACCCTCGACATCGGGCCTGGCAGCCAAAATCTGCGCCAAGGCAGCCCGGGCTAGGGGTTCGTCGTCGACGATGAGAACGCGCATAACCGATCCTCCCCCTCGAGGGCAGTCTGGGTGTCGCGCCCGCGTAAGCCAGCAGGCTGCGAATGCAAGGCCGGCAGGGCCAAACTCACAGTGGCAGTTCGGTCTTGAGCGATGGTGAGATGCAGGCTGGCGTCACCCGAATACAGATATTTCAGACGGGCCTCAGCATTGCGCAATCCCACACCGGTGCCAATGGACGGTTTGCCACCCACGCTGTTGCGCACACGGATGTTCAGGATTCCATCGCCTGCACTCGCCGCGATTTCGATCCACCCTCCCTCGCGTGATGAGGCAGCGCCATGCCGGATTGCATTTTCCACCAGGGGCTGAAGGATCATCTGTGGCACCAGCAACGGACAGGTCTCCGCCGCGACCAACCACTCGATTTGGAGTCGGCTCCCGAAGCGCATCTTCTCCAGATCGAGGTATTCCCCTACAAACTTGAGTTCGTCCTGAAGAGGAATTAGATCCGAACTGTCGCGGTCGAGCGCTGTCCGCAATAGACTCGACAGTTTAATGATCATAGCCTTGGCATTCTTGGCGTCACCGTCCACCAGAGTTGCAATCCCATGCAGAGTATTAAAAAGGAAATGGGGATGGAGTTGCATCTTGAGGGCTTGCAGTTCGCTGGCAGCGAGCGCCTGCTGATACTCATATCTCTCCCGTTCTTCTCTTCGCAGACGTTTCAAGTACTCGTAAGCGTGGGCCGCCACAACGATTGCAATGTAGATGAACATCTGGTCGGCAAATCCGCCTCGAATCATCTCAAGCCACGAATGAAGGGAGCGCGACACATACTTCTGCAGGGCGTCGTCGTAGGGAGGAACAAGCACCCATAGAATGCTCGTATAAAGTAGGACAAAGGGCGCCGCGCCAAGGCTCCAGAGCAGAGCGTAGCGAAAACGACTCTTCGAAAAACTAATGTATTTCCCAACCAGATAAAAAATAGGCGGCGTCCAAAAGGCTAACGCAAAACCTCGAAGCGCCACCCCGACCAGCAGGTCGACCAACCAGGACCAGAGGTTTTGTCGATTGAGTGGTCTGTACTGCAGGCCCATTAGTAGAGCGAACCCGCACCAAAAGGCGATCGACATCAGGTAGGCTCGCGCGATTCCACGGAGGCGGGGCGCCTGCATGCCGCCATTCTACTCCGCACCGCTCGATTCGAGATGCAAAAACACAGAACAAAAACGTTCCCGTTCGGGAGACTCGCCTTCAAATGACCGACTGGACTATCGTACGGTTTTCGGTAGAACTTCTCATGCTGAATTTGCATTTTCATAGGCGAGCCCACGATTCTATCGACCCGTGAACAATCGCTCATCCACACCCGAATCTTGACCACGTATGCCTGTTGCTGGTCTTTGTAGAGTCGGACCTGATTTCTTCCGTTTCGTAATTCTGCTTGAAACTCGAGCATTGCGTGTCGTCGACGGCAGGATGGATGCACACAGTCGCTGAGGGAAAACCATGGCGATGCTCCGAACCTGAGACTTGCCTTCGTGCCTTTCGGGAAGGGATGAACAGGTATTTGCGTCGGCCTTCCCTTCCGGGCCTGGTGTCGGTCCTGTTGCCTAGATGAGCCTCTAATGTCTCTTCGCCTTCGCCATTGCGTGGAATGTCCCAAGTGCCACACCTGCTATCTGATTGGCTTCAGCCCCTATAGGAACGGGTCTTATCTCACGCGCTTTGATGCGTGCTCTCGTGAAGAATACAATCTTTATTGCCTCTGCGATGGAGCCCAGGTGCCGAGCCGCTCGAGATGGTGCGAAGTGAAACCGTGTGAAGTTTCGAAAGCAGCTCATGATCGCGGCTACGGCACACTCGACGAAATTTGGCCCATAAGCCGTCAGCTGCAAGATAAGCGGTGGTTCGACATTACCAAATATGTCCAGGGCTAGGCATAGCCGGCTCGGCGCTATTCCGTTCGCCCCTACATTGCGGCGAAGGGGAAAGTTGTGGGTCAGTCGACACCCGCTCCGGTTGCATGACCTACTTCATCCCACCAATTCTTTCAGTTGACTGCACGACTCCTACTCGCAACTTCACCCCGTCTGAAGTCACCTAGGCTGATTCAAAAAACGATCATTGTCCGTTAGACTGAGTGTTCGCCCGAGGACAAGCACTTGGACAAATTCACTTCGCGTGCGCATCGTCAAATTCTTCTATTTCTGTTTGTACTTGCAATCTCAGCAGTTGCTCAGAGCGTTCCGTCAGAACTGCTCAATGGGCTTAAATGGCGCTTAATTGGCCCGTTCAGAGGCGGCCGAGCGGTTGCTGTGGCCGGAGTGCCCGGCGACTCAACTACTTTTTATTTCGGCGCGGTCAATGGCGGCATCTGGAAAACCAGCGATGCTGGTGTCGTGTGGACACCAATTTTCGATGGCCAACCCGTCGCATCGATTGGCGCCCTCGCGGTTGCACCGTCGGATAGCAACACGATTTATGCCGGAACCGGCGAGTCCGACATTCGCTCTTCTCTCTCCTTCGGCAACGGCGTGTATAAGTCCGTCGATGGCGGTCAAACCTGGCTTCACATGGGACTGGAGGACACGCGTCATATCAGCCGGATGGTTGTCGACCCGCAGGACCCTGATCTCGTCTATGTTGGCGCTCTGGGACATGTCTATGGTCCCAACCAGCAACGTGGCGTTTACAAATCCACCGATGGTGGAAAGCATTGGACCAAGGTTCTCGATCAAGGTCCAGAAATCGGCGCTTCCGATCTGGCAATTTGTTCCGGTCATCCGCAACTCTTGTTTGCCGGCATGTGGCACACCTGGCGTCCTCCGTGGAGCAGCTATGCTCCGATCGATCGGCCCGGTGGCGGTCTTTACCGTTCTCAGGACGCGGGCAAAACCTGGTCTCGACTCAGCGGAACTGGCCTGCCGGAAGGTGATTGGGGACGGGTTGGGGTCGACGTCGCGCCCGATGGCAAACGTGTGTACGCGCTCATTCAAGCCAAGCAGGCGGGCCTCTATCGTTCCGATGACGGGGGCAATACCTGGACGCTTACCAACAACGACCCCCGGCTCACTAGTCGTGCATGGTATTTCAACAGCATCACTATCGACCCGAACAATCCCGATGTGGTCTATATCCCGAATGTCGCTCTCTACCGCTCTGAAGACGGAGGAAAGACCATTTCAATCGTTCGCGGCGCACCCGGCGGGGATGACTATCACCAGATCTGGGTCGATCCCAGAAACTCTTCCAACCTGGTTCTCGGAACGGACCAAGGCACCACCATAAGTCTCGATCGGGGACGCAGCTGGAGTAGCTGGTACAACCAACCCACGGCACAGCTCTA
>DATNKA010000871.1:0-13231 GCA_035603655.1 Candidatus Acidiferrales bacterium
CGACTCCACTACAACCTTTATGTTGTCGAGAGCTTGGTGGAATTGCGCGTTTGGCGCGGAGGGTATCGTGCCATCAGCGCGGCGTGGTCCTTGGCCCGAAACGTAGAGATAATCGCCGGCATCCACACCTGGCGAGAGAAAGCGGTTGCCACTCGAAGCAGAGTGGGCGGGCGTCACAGCGCGCACTCTCTCCTGCGCGGTGAGAATAGTAGCCAGCAGTAGGGAAATACCCAAGTGCCGAGCGATGGTTGACAGGTGCACAGATTTCCTCTCTTTCTTTCTACGCCCTTTCTACGCCGCCCTCTTCTGGGCGGCACCGAGGACGGCGCGCAATCTTTGCCCGACAATAATTTCCTCTCCCGGCTTTATGGTCATAGAAACCAGTTCGATATGATCGGGTCCCTTGCGTTCCTTGGCGTTGGGATTGCCTTCACGCACCGCAGTCACCAAGCTGGGATTGTCGGCGCCCAATACTTCAATGACGGGATCGCTGGCGCGAAGTTCGCGTACACAATCGAAAATGGAAAAGCCCCAGGCTTGCTGATCCCATTTCACTGTTAGGGTCGGGTACCGATTTCCATCATCTGGAACATAGGTGCTCGTCGTGACACCAGGCACGGTTTCGACCAACTTGCGGATGCGGTCGATGCGAGTATTCCATTCCGCGTAGAGTTTCTTTTCGTCGACCTTCAACCATGTTTCAAGCGCAGTCAGACAGCCGATGACTTCTTCCTTGCCGACCTTCATGGGGCGGCAAACGGCACCTTCGCGCGGACTGCTATTTAGCAGAGCGGCTTCGATAAGATCCTTGCGGCCCAGGAGCAGACCGCTGCACTGGGGCCCGCGAAGTCCTTTGCCTCCGGAAAAGCAATACATGTCAATTCCCATCCGGGCGTAGAGTTTTGCGTTTTCGACGGGAGGAATACCGGCGGCGTCATCGAGCAGCAGGGGTACTTTGCGCTCTTTGGAGATCGCAACTTCCTGTTGCAGCTTTTCGCCCAGGTCGGTGGTGTAGATCATCGCCGTATTTTCGTTGATAGCGTTGGCGATTTCTTCCGCGGAATGCGCTAGAACAAGTTTCGCTCCGGTAAGTCGAATGGCGCTGTCAAAAGCGCTGCGGCCTCCCGCCATGACAACTTCGTGTTTCATCCCGGTAGTATCGGGAAGTTGCCAGATCAGTTTGTCGTCTGTACCGGCCATGCAGGCGGCCGTTGCCGCGGCCATGGCTCCAGCGGAACCGGAGGTTACAATGCCTGACTCCGCGCCCGTCAACTCTGCCAAGCGGCGTCCCACAGCCCGCTGGAGGTCGAGCATGTTTACGAAATATTCGCTGGCTTCCAGCTGGGCTTGGCGGACCTCTGGAAACTCAAGGGATCCGCTGAGATAGGTCCAAGTGCCGCGGCAATTGATGACCGTCTTTACGCCGAGCCGGGAATAGACGTTCTGCTGGGATTTGATTCCCATCGCCGTGGTGGCTTGTGCGTAAAGCTCGTGGGCTGCAATTTGACTCAGCAACGGTGTCGCAGCCAAGAATTTGACGAAAGAACGCCGACTCGAACCATTTCCAGCCATAATGATTTCTCCCGATGGTCTGCCCAAGATGGTCTGCCCAACTGCCACGTTCAAACGCGAGCCGTTTTTTAGCGAGTCCGAATCCAGGGAGGGAAAGCCGCCAAGATAAGAACTGGTATGAACTAAAGTTCTTGGTTTAACACAGAACTTTGCTGACGCCAATCTTTTTCTTTTGTTTTATATTGAATCATTTCATTTTATTAGTTTGCAGAATATATTCCCTAGGTCGAGGCAGGCGGTGTCCGCCGTTGCTGGAGGGGTATGACGGATAGATCAAAAAAGCGGCAATGTTCATCTTCGATTGCTCGAAGGATTGGTGCGAGCCATGCGAGTCGTCCCTTCAGCGGTTGGAGATGTCGTGGTGTTTTTGGCAAGCTTTCGCGTGCGTCGCTGGGTAGCCCGTGTGTGTTAGAAGACAGGGTGGAGGAATGGGGTAGGGGCGCGTCCAGGCAAATCGCTGGTGCAGTTTTTACCATGGCGGTCTTGCTGGGTGCATCCCAAACGCCATTAGCCGCTGCGCAGATGGCCTCGCAAGCCAAGTCGGTAGTGAACGCGGAGTGTCGATTAGAGAGTGTTGACTATCAAGGATGGCGGGCGCAACGGATTTCCAACCGATGGATTCAGCTAATCATTCTGCCTCAAAATGGTGGACGCCTGTTGCAGGTTAGCTTCGACGGGCATGCTTATCTTTTCGTCAATCCAAAGCTCGCGGGAAAGTACATCCCACCATCTCAGGACGAGTGGTTCAACTACGGCGGGGACAAACTTTGGTTGTTGCCTGAGGGCGACAACGACGAACAACATTGGCGTGGCAACTCTGACTTGCTCGATGACGGACCATACAGCTTTCGAAAACTTCCGGACGGACCGGGGTGTGGGATCGAACTCACCGGACCGCTTGACGCCCACACTGGAATCCAATTTTCACGCACCATTCGCCTGGACCCAGACTCACCTCATATAGCTTTTCGCGCGTCCATGAGGAACATAAGCGGCCACATTGTCGAGTGGTCGATGCAGTCGGTCTCGCAGTACAACACAGGCGACGGAACGGATCCCTCACGCAGCAATCGCGAATTTTGGGGGTTTACTCCGACCAATCGATCCAGCGGCTACTTAAATCGTTATCACGTTCGCTTCGGTCCGGCTGAGAACCCTGCCGCCGCAGTGCGAGAAGATGGCTTATTTTCGGTGCATTATGCGCACTTGGCGGCCGAGCTGTGGGTGGATACGACCGATGGTTGGCTCGCCGTCGTCGACGGAAGCAGCCGATATGCCATGGTCGAGCGTTTTCAATACGAAAAGGGCAAACCCTATCCCGGGAATGCTTCCGTCATTTTCTGGATGAATGGTCCTGAACTCAGGTTGAGCAGCGACGGTGTGGCGACCGTGACAGACGGTTCCGAGGGCGTTTCACCGTTCTACATGGAAGCGGAGATTAATAGCCCGATGTGCCATTTGCGTCCGGGAGAGGCCTGCCAGCTGGAAACCGATTGGTTCCCGACGCGGGCCGATAGCGAATTCCATGCAGTGACGGACACCGGAATCGTGACCAAACCACTGTTGGGAGTGCGTCTGGAGAACGGCAAGGTGAGACTGTCAGGTTCTTTTGGAGTATTTTTTCCCGGTAGGCTTGTGGCGCACTTCTACAATGAACACGGCTCGATGACTGAAACCATGCCGCTGGGGGCAGCGACTCCAACGAATCTCGTTGTACTGGACACAGAGATCGCTCCCCGAGGAAAGCCAACGCGGGTCTCTCTGCACTTGGAAGATCAGGACGGATTGGACCGAGGCACGCTTCAGGAAGTTCCAATCAGGACGGGGGAAGTTCGCTGAAATGAAAGTGCAAAATGCAGTGTTGCTCCTACTTCACGCCCTACTGATGAGCGGATCATTGACAGGACAGGCATTGACGGGACAGGAACGTTCCGCGATCTCCGCCAGCACAGTGCGCGCAGAAGACTTGCTGGCGAGTCCAGCCGGAGCAAATTGGACCTCATACAACGGGGATTACACTGGGCGCCGCTACAGCGCACTACGGGAAATCAATACTGCAAATGTCCACCAACTCCGAGCGGCATGGGTCTTCCATCCCGGCAACTCCCAGAACCTGGAAGCAACACCGGTGGTAATTCTAGGCGTGATGTTTGTGACATCGGCTAACGATGTGTTTGCTCTGGATGCCCGGACTGGACGCCAGTTGTGGCACTATCCTCGACCTGTGAGTTCCGGCCTGCTGGATGATGCGGCGGCGCACAAGAATCGGGGGGTAGCGGTATGGCAGAATTCTGTTTTTGTCGAAACCGATGACGCGCATCTGCTGTCTCTCGATGCGCGCTCGGGTGGCCTGCTGTGGGACGTGGAATATGCTGACAAGACCAAGGGCTATGGAGCGACGAGCGCCCCACTGGTGGTGATGAACCAGGTTATTGTGGGAACTTCCGGTGGAGACTCCGGCGTAAGAGGATTTGTGGCGGCGTACGATGCCGCCACCGGAACGAGAAAGTGGCAGCGCTGGACCATTCCTGGACCGGGAGAATTTGGCTCCTCTAGTTGGCCGGGCGACTCCTATCTGCACGGCGGGGGCACCACCTGGATGCCCGGGACGTACGATCCGGCACTCAACACTCTGTATTGGACAACCAGCAACGCATCACCCGATTTTGTGGGCGATTCGCGCCCCGGCGACGACCTTTATACTGCCTGCATCCTTGCCCTTGATCCGGACACTGGTCAATTGAAGTGGCACTTTCAATTCACGCCGCACGACTTGTATGACTACGATGCGACGGAAACTCCGGTTCTGATGGATACCATCGAGGACGGAACCGTACGGCACCTTTTGGTGCAGGCCAACCGGAATGGCTATCTCTATGTCCTCGACCGCACGAATGGCAACTTTCTTCGCGCCACGCCGTTTGTCCACAAATTGAATTGGGCCAAAGGCGTGGACGCATCGGGGCGGCCTATTCTCAGCGGACGAATTCCGAAGCCTGAGGGCACATATATCTGCCCGGGAATCAACGGGGCTACGAATTGGTTTTCGCCTTCTTACAATCCGGATAGTGGTCTGTTTTACGTGGTGGCACTGGAGAGCTGCGATCTTTTTTTCGCAAAGACCGGCAAATTCGTACCCGGCGAGACCTTTTACAACACCGGTACTACTCTTCCAGTAACGGAGAAGTCCCAGAAGATCTTGCTGGCACTTTCCCCCTCAGATGGAAGAGCGGTGTGGAGTTACCCTCAAGTAGGCTCGGGAAAATCCTGGGGCGGGACGTTGACGACGGCGGGGGGGATGCTGTTCTTTGGGGACGATAGCGAATCCTTCGAAGCGGTCGACGCGAGTACGGGCAGGAAGTTGTGGCACTTCAATACGGGCCAGACGATACGCGCATCGCCCATGAGCTACTCCGTGGAGGGTGTGCAGTATGTGGCGGTGTCCGCAGGGAGCGATGTGTTCAGTTTCTCGTTGCTACAGTGAATCGCGCTATAGTAAATCGTCTTACTGGGGTTTCACTTCCAACAGTAGATCTCCGTCAAACTCGACCGACAGATGTGCGCTATGTCCTGGGACTGACCCGAGGCTTTTTCCGCTGACGTAATCCACTACGCTGTAGTTACGGTCTCCGAGGCCGCGCAGTTCGACTGGCCCTTTCCACCGCTTGGCAAAGAAGGCGTAGTACATGGTCTGGTCCTTACGGATGGCATGCGCCTCCGGCACATCGAAGCCGATGTCATAGAGCTGCCCGAGGTATTCTCCCTTGGACAACATCTTTTCGCGATAAAGGCGAAGCCACTTTTCAAATTCCTTCTCCCGCTCCGGCGTCAGATCGGACTTAGTTCTTTTCGTGACAAGAGACGGAATAACAAACTGTGTTCCCACCACGCCTCCGACGCCCAGAGTGGACGCAAAATCATTGCCGCCATCGCTCAGTTCAACGTGATCGCCGAAGAATGGAACTGTGTCTCCGATCAGAGCCTTTAAGGTTTTCGCCTTGGAACGAACTTGAAAGGAACTAGTCGGATCGGAAGCTACCGACATATTAAAGTTTGGCATGGTGAAAAAGGAGAACGACGTGCCGCAAGGGCAGAACTCAACCAGCGTTCCGGGCTTTACCGCCTGCGCGGTATCGTAAATTGCTTTGAAGAAATCCGGCAGAGCTTCGACCGATTCCTCCGGTTGTGCGTGATGGTGCGCCGGGTTGTAGCAGGCTGGAACTCCATTCATGTGCTGACCATCGAGCTTTAGTCCATCAAATCCCCAATCCACCAAAATTTTTCGCGCTAGCGCCTTGTGGTATTCCACGACGCGGCGGTCCGCCGGGCACAAATAATAGGAATTCCACCATGAAACCTTTCTCTTCGAGCCATCGCGGTTCAGTAATTCGTAGTCGGGATGATCGCGGAGCAGTTCCGAATCTGGTACAGCGCTGAGCGGTGACCACCAAAGCTGAGCTTTGAATCCTTCCTGATGAATGCGGTCTACCAGAGCCTTGATGTCAGCGTCGCCGTGGGGGAATTTCTTGGGGTCGAGCGCCCAATCGCCCACATTACTCTGCCAGCCGTCGTCGAGTGTGACCCACACAAATCCCAGACGCTTTGCCGTTGGAAGTGTGTCATATACCTGCTGAGGCTGCACTGATCGGCCATATCCCCACGCGCACCAGATGGCACCGAAAGCCTCATCGGGAGCTGTGGCTGCATGGAAGCCCTGTTTCATCATGAAGCGCCGGTAGTCGGCGAGCGTCCGGAAGTAGTCTCCCTGGTGAACGGAGACGAAGGTGCGAAACGTATGGAAACTTTGTCCAGGGTCAAGAGGGATAGCTTTATTGAAGCGAACAGCAATTTTGGCGTGCGCGGGATCGGGCAGGGATACGGGTAGGGAAACCAGCTTGGGCCGCGGCTCGACATGCCCCACAGCCATGCCAACGTCGCGCCGCCAGACATCAAGAATGGGCGTGCCGCCACCATAGTCGCTGGCGTTCATACCTTGATAGTTCTCCTGCCGAAAATTAGCGCGCAGCGGCACGACCCAGTTGGGGCGTTTCTCGTAAGAGCCGGTCTGGTAAGACCAGAAAGCTGGCGAGCCCACATTATTTAGGGCGTTCACTGTGTACGCGTTGTTGGTCCAACTTTTGATCGCGAGCTTGGTCGTTCCGGTATTGGTGTACTGAACCTCGAAGAACGCCATCGCTGGAAAATCGTCATATACGGTGACGGTAACTATCTTTGTGAGTGTTCCCGTTTTTCCTTCCAGGGTGAGCCGCTCACCCTCTCCGAAAGCGTCCTTTGTATGCTCGCGTTTTTGCGAGACCAGGAGAAATCCGTCCCAAGCCCGGTCTGCGGTTGTCACCGTCTCAGAGGCACTGAACGGCCCCATCACCGTTTCCTTGTTGTCGAAACGGGCAACCACGCGGCTGCGCAAGTGGTTATCAAATTCAATTCGCAGATTGCCGCCTTGAATCTGAGGCTTGCCGGTTGGGGCGTCCGCAGCCGCAGCGGACGCGCCAGACGCGAACACGAGGGTGAGAGCGATCCAAAGCCTGCTCGTAGCCGTGGCTTGCGGCTTTCGAAGCTGGTTGCTGTCAGATGGCAAAATCTCTTTCCCGGTTGACAACATTGAGCACCTTCTTCTTGATCTCCACACCCCACCTACAGGCGACACCTTCCAAGTGGCGTCTTGCTGAGCACGCATCACTGCACACCTAGAATGAGCCGAATGTGATCGCGGCTGCCTGGCTCGAGAGCTGCCTCTAGCTCGTCGTCCCCATGGTTAAATGGAATCAAAAGCAGATATTCGTAATAGACGGAAATTTTTGCAAAGTCAAGCCATTTCATGGCGTTAGGGCACAACATTCGTTCCCTCGAGGGAGGCTCCCGCAATATATTTCTCCAAGCTGTCGAAAAATTGTTAATCTTTATTCCCAGGAACGCAATGAATCGATACAAATAGTAAATCGTCCGCCGGTGGCGTAGCGGCTGACCCAGTTTGCCCGGAATGGAGTTTTTGAGCAACTTGACCGAAATCTAATCGACGATTAGAAGGACATCACTCCGATGCAGCGTAGAGATTTCCTGAAAAGCAGTGTCGCTATGGCAGTAGCCGGAGAACTTGGAATCGGCAAAGCGCAAGGTATGGTTCCCGCCCACAACTGGGGAAGCTATGACTTCGGCGGTGGCCCCAAGGTGACTGATCGGCTCAATCAAGGGCCGTTCCCGCAATACCCACCCGATGCCGTGATCCCCACGGACGACGTCGTGATGAGCACAACTTCGTCGGATGAAGTCGTGCCGAACTATGGCAAGGGCCTGATCACCTACATCACAGCGGATATGGGCACGGAGGAAATCAAGTCAGACAATATCCCCCAGGCGATCGAGGATCTGGTTCGATTTCCCTTGGGCCAGCAACTTTACATCCGGCCGACTTGGAGGGAAGTTCAGCCGCGGCCCGGACGCCTGGAGATGCCCGAATATCTGAAGCTGGTTTTTGAATTGGCGAAGAAGAACAACAAGCGAGTCGGAATGCGAGTTCAGATGTGCGCTCCCGACTATACGCGCGAACCGGCGCTGCCGGATTTTGTTCTCGACAAAGTGCCGAAGGTCGATTTGATCCTTAACGATCAGGAAAGCAGCGCTTCGGGGCAAAGATACTTACAGAACCCGCATTCGCGTTATCAACCTCGGTATGACCATCCTTTTTTTCAGCAGGCGTTCCGGGAACTGGTTGGCCTCCTGGCGGCGGAATTCAATGGCAGCCCGCTGATCGAGTTCATCGACACCTTTATGTACGGCTTCTGGGGCGAAGGCCATACTTGGCCATTCGCCAACAATCCTTTCCCGGATTACCAGACGGCAGAGCGCACCTGGCTCAATATGCTTGAAGTCCAGATCGAGCACTTTTCCAAGACTCCTCTACTGACCAATACGCAACCGGACTATAGCCGGGTTGGCAATTCAGAGTTGTTGGACCGCACGATCCGTAGCAACAATTGGATTCGGAGCGATACCATCTTCATCGAGAACGAGCAGATCGAAGCGCTCAGCAACCGACCGCCTTGGGTAGCCGCGCTGCTCGAGCAGGGACTTCCCGGCAAGCCTCCCGATTCACTGGCCGCGATTGAAGGGATATCTCCGGCAGAGAACATGATCTCTCATGTGATGGACCTCGGCGTCAATTACTGGTCGCTGTGGAACTTTCACCAGATTAGCGCAAAGAACCTGTTGAGCTACTACCAGGCTTCTCCGTCGTGGTTCGATCGGATCAATCGTCGAACTGGCTATCGGGTGAGACCATCCTTCATCTGGAGCTATAAAGACAGCGGCTGTCTGGGGCTGATCGTCGGCTTCGCAAATGACGGCACCGCGGGCGTACCCGGAGTATTGCGGGTAACCGTGGAGAGCGGGGACGGAAAGGCGCTCAAGAGCGGTTGCCTGGACGCCGGCTACCCGGTGCCGGGCAAGATTCGGCAGGCACAGTTTGTGCTGCCGCAGGTGACAGATTGGAAAGGATTGAAACTCAGAGCAGAAATTGAGGTCAAGGGAATGCGCTATCCGGTACGGTGGGCCTGTCATCAGAAGTTGAACGACGACGGCTCACTCACGCTGCGTCCCAACCTCCATCAGCAGGTTTAGGCGGGACAGCTCCGATGCAAAGGGAAGCACGGGCGCATGATTTTATCGAATACAACGTACGTATTATTTCGAAACACTGTGAAATATTTCGATTGACAGCCCATCAAAGTCGGTATATATCAACGTGTCACGCATTTCTATTGCTTTGATGCTTGTGGCGCGACGCTTAGTTTCACTCGGTCGCCGAGCGCTGTTTCTGCCCGTGCAGTTCGGACCGCGGTTCCATTTTTAAATCAAACTAGGGATGCTGGGGCCGCAGCCGCTTATATTTCCCCAGGAACTTCGATAAAGATGAAACAGGATGGCGCGGGTATGAGGCTCTTAACGGTGTTCGGTTTCCTGATGCTTGTGAGTGGGCCGTCGATCCAGGCGGCAAGCCAGGAACAGCCCAAGCAAAACTGGACCCACTCTGTGCGCATCGCCGCGTACGGACTGGATCGCAAGAATCCGGAAGAAATCGTGCGCGCGGCCGTGGCAGATCATGTTTACGGCATTGAAGTGGACAACGATATTCCAGGACGCTACGAAAGTTTCCGCGATCCTGCGGCCAAACTCGAAGTCATTCGCAAAGTAGCGGAGCAGGCGCACCAGGCCAACAATAAGGCGTTTGTATATATTGCCGGCACCGAATGCATTACGGCGAATGCTGACAAGTCCGCACATACGGTGATGAAAGATCATCCCGACTGGCTGCAGCGGAAGCTCACGGGGGAACCGGCGATGTTTACCGGCGGCGCGGCGTTCTGGATCAGACAGGGCGATGAAGATGTGTGGATCAGCCCCTACGCGAAACCGTGGCGGAAGCAATATATGGCACTAGTTCGCGAAATCGCCGCTACCGGCATTGACGGAATTTATGTGGACATCCCTTACTGGATGACGCATTTCGATGGTTGGGAGCAGAGCTGGGCGAGTTTCGACGACTACACGGTTGCCGCCTTCCGGGAAAAAACCGGGCTAGACGCAAAGAAAGACTTTAAATTAGGCGATTTTCAAGACGTCAACTTCCGTAAATGGATTGATTTTCGCATTGAGACGATGACCGATTTTGTGCGTGAAATCCGCGAGAACGCCCGCTCCGTAAATCCTGACATCATGGTGATTCCTGAGATCTATCCAGGAATCGAAGAAGAAGCGACGCGAGTCGGTGCGGATGTCTACCAGATGTATGACGCCGTCGACGTGATTGCCCACGAGTACGAGTTTGGCAATGGCGAACACATGGCGGCGGTGCGCTCACAGGTTGACTGGTTCCTGTATCAGGCTGGGATGCTGACGTTTCGCGCCTTTGCCCAAGGCAAGGCCACGTGGATTCTCAATTATTCCTGGGATGGGCAAAAGGGTGTCACCGCAACGGAGCCGATGAAGAACCTCGCCAACTCCATCGTAATGGCCGGGGCAAACTTCTGGGACGCGCCCGGACATTCAATGGCCGGCACGAACGATGAAGCCACAAGAAAACAGATTTTCGCCTGGATCGAAAAAAACGAAAAGGCTTTGTATTCGCCACGAACCCCGATCCATCCCGTGGGTGTGTATTTCTCTCCGAAGAGCCGCGACTATGCCGCGAAAGAATTTCTTCCATCTTATCGGGGCGCGTTGGTACTGCTCATCCAACAGCACCGCTCGTTACAGGTAGTCACGCCGAGAACTCTTGCCGAGTTTCGCGGTGAGAGGCTGGTCCTGCCAAGCGTAAGTGTGCTGAATGAGACCGAACGGCGAGACCTAAAGGCATTTGTTGACCATGGTGGACGGCTGGTTGTTTTAGGAGAGGATGTTTCCGGCATTCCGCATTCAGCGCAAAAGATCGTGTTGCCCGGCGATCCAGCGCGAGAGTACTACAACGCGTTGGAGAGTGGATTCGCGGCCGGTTCGGCGAATCCGCCCAGGGAACTCTCGAAGGCCCTGGGCGGCAACGAGGATATCCAACTGGATGCTCCGCCTACCGTGGCGGCAAATTTCGCAATTGTGAACGGCGCGCCACGTGTGTACCTGGCGAATTTTGGCGGACTGGTCCCCGGAAGCATTGCTGTTCCGACGCCGGTGAACAGCATCCAGGTGAAAGTTCCAGCGGTAATGGGGGATTCACTGACGTATCTTCCATTCCTTGGCGAAGTGCAAATTGTGCATGGAGTAAAGCGCGGAGAACTGATGGAATTTACGCTGCCGCCACTGGAGCGGGGCGCCGTGATATCGCTCGGGACAGGAAATTAAGGGAAGGGAATGCTCCTGCGTCTCGCCCTACAATATGCCGCAAGCGCTGCTCGAAGCAACGCCCTTTGTTTATCTTTTTCTCTACCTCATAACAGTTCCAGCAACGCTTAGAACGGGGACAAAAAATGCCGAAGTTGGACGTATGCGTGGTTGGCGAAATCAATCTGGACCTGATCCTTTACGGTTTGCCGAAAGAACTAGTACTGGACCGCGAGCTGCTGGCCAGCGGTTTGGCGATTACGCTGGGGAGTTCATCCGCGATTTTCGCCCATAACCTGGCGATGCTGGGAACCAAGGTCGGGTTCATCTCGAAAATTGGCGGAGACCCGCTGGGGAAGATAGCCGTGGAACGGTTAGCGGCCGCGGGGGTTGACGTAAGCCGCGTTAAGCAGACGGCGGGGCAGACACTGACGGGGCTAACGGTTGCCTTACCCTACTTGCAGCAGCGTTACATCCTCACGTTTCCCGGTACCATGTTTGAGATGCAGTACTCCGACATCGACATGGAATACGTCCGGTCGGCCCGCCACTTGCACGTCTCGTCGTTTTTTTTGCACCGCGCGTTACGCCCACGAATCCTGGATGTGTTTCGCCAGGCGAAAGCTGCGGGTCTGTCCACCTCGCTCGATACCAATGACGACCCTGAGAACAAGTGGGATCGGGATCTGTTGGCAGTGCTTAAGTATGTCGACATTTTTCTTCCGAATGATCGTGAAGCGAAGAAAATCGCGCACACAGACGACCTTTCGCAAGCGATTAACGTGCTTGCTGGACTGGCCAAAGTTGTGGTAGTGAAACGGGGCTCAGCGGCTGCCATCTGCCGATCAGAGCAGGAACAGTGTAGTCTGCCGCCTCCGACCGTGAAGGTTGTTGATGACGTCGGAGCGGGCGACAGTTTTGATGCCGGATTCATTCACCAGAAAATGCAAGGGGCAAGCCTCGAGGATTGCTTGGCATTTGCCAATCTATCGGGAGCCTACTCTACGACCAAGGCAGGCGGCACCGAGGCATTTCGCGATCGCGCGGCACTCACCAATTTCATGCGCCAGCAGTGGAACGCCTCAGGCAGAGGTGCTCTGCCGGTGAAAGGATAGCGCGACTTCCTTCGCGCTCGAAGCAAGAATTCCAGTTGACAGAAGCCATAAAACGGAAGTAAAAGTAATACTTCGTAAAATTACACAATAGAGCTGGCACTTCCGAACAGGAGTATGGCGCTCTTGGAGGCAGCTCAGGAGGCTTGCCATGCCCGTCCTTTTCCACTCCCGACAGACTTTGAGGACGATCTTTCTTCTGGCAGCCATCAGCCTCGCTACGCCGCTATGGGCGCAAAAGGATGCCGGAGCCATTGTAGGACTGGTGCGGGACGGTAGCGGTGCGGTGGTTCCAGGCGCCAAGGTCACAGTGGAGGACGTGGATCGCGGCGTCCAAATGACCCTCTCCACCGACGACCATGGAGAGTATGTCGCGAGTCCACTGCACGTCGGAAGCTATAAGGTCACAGTAGAGAAGGCCGGGTTCAAGAAAACGGTGTCCGAGGTGGTCGAGCTGGATGTGCAGGGGCGTGTGGCCATCAACCTCGCCTTGCAGGTCGGGCAGATCTCCGAAGTGGTGGTTGTCAGGGATGCGGCGCCGCTGCTCGAAACCGAGACTTCGGAGTTGGGACAGGTAGTAGACCAGAAGCGGGTGAGCAACCTGCCACTCAACGGCCGGAACTTTGCCCAGTTGGCGCTACTCAGTCCGGGCACGTCACCGAGCGAACCGGGCGCGCGCGATGAAGGCGGATATGGCTTCAGCTCCAATGGGGCGC
>DATNKA010000872.1:0-2620 GCA_035603655.1 Candidatus Acidiferrales bacterium
CCGAGCAATCCGCTCATTCCCACGTCGAATGGATTGTTGTACTCGACGAACGACTTTCCGCGGTAGGAATGCCCGACGGGAGATTTCAGCTTGTCAGCCAGAGCGATCACCTCATCGTGAGCCGCGGCGCAGCCAATCCCGCAAAATAAGACGATTTTCTTCGAGGAGTTGATCAAGTCCGCCAATCGCGCCAAATCCTTTTCACACGGGCGGATCACCGGCCTTTGATCCACTAGGGAGCGAGAGGAACCATCCGCTGGCATCTCCATCCCGGCAACGTCACCGGGCAGCGCGATCACGCTGACTCCTCCCCTTCCCACTGCGTTCTGCATTGCGACGTGCAGGACACGCGCAAACTGCTTCGGGTTCGAGATCAGCTCACAATAATGACTGCATTCTTTGAAGAGAATTTCCGGGTGAGTTTCCTGGAAATACCCGGTGCCGATCTCACTGGTCGGAATATGCGATGCGATCGCGAGTACCGGAGCATTGCTGCGATGAGCATCGAAAAGACCATTGATGAGGTGTAGGTTACCGGGGCCGCAGCTACCCGCGCAGACCGTGAGCTTTCCGCTCAGCTGAGCCTCCGCGCCAGCCGCAAACGCGGCGGTTTCTTCGTGGCGCACATGGATCCATTTAAGTTTGCCATTTAGGCGCAAAGCATCGGTTACAGGATTCAAGCTATCTCCGACGACCCCATAGATTCTTTCGACGCCCGCCTCTAGAAGACTGCTAACCAACTGATCCGCAACTCGATGTGTCATCCGCTTATATCTCCTCTAAGATCTCGTCGACTCTGCTTCGATTCCGAGCCCATGCGACAAACTCGCGACCAATCGATGCCGCACTCCCTCTTTATTTTGGTGCTGGTTGTAGATGCGCCGCGCGTCCTGTTTCACGTAGAAAGAAGCTCACGATAATGGCGGCCGCACAGCAGGGGATCCAAAACAGGACGCCCTTCTGAAAATGCGATAGCAGGTTTGGACCGATCCCGATGCTTTTCCCAACATGATTTGCGAAAATTGGCCCCATAAAGGCTGTAATTCCAAAAACGAGGAAATTTATCGCGCCCGTTGCGCTACCTTTCACATTGTCCGGGTTGACTTCCTTGATCACGCTGTAGGGAATCATCGCGGCGCCAGATGCGATACCGAATATGAACATCCCGATCCTTGCTGGAATCGGGATCGGCCTGAACGCGATTTGAGCGGCAGCCAGGATCATGACCGCCGCGCTCCCTATCATTACCGGTTTCCGACGTCCGACACGGTCGGAAAGCCAACCGAGTAGCGGGCATCCGACAACCCAGCCGAGCGGAACCATGGAAGCGGTGACCACCGCGTTGTGGTAGGGCAGTTGGAGGTCCTTTTGAAATCCCGCAACTCCCCAAATCATGTCTCCGATCGTGGTGGGCGCGAATAGCAATCCTGCAACGGCGCCGCAGAGATACGATTGGGGATTTGAGAACACGACTTTGTACGGTTTCAGCAGCGAGCCGAGGCTGCTCTGGCCGTGGGGTCCGAACTGTTCCTTCGGAGTCGCGATATAAAGAAGAAGCGCATTGGCCAGGATTATGGCTCCGAGTCCGACCCACACGACATGAACAGCTACACCGTGCTCGATGATTGGCCCGACAAGAAATTGTCCAGCCGAGCCGCCGAGCATTCCTACGCATTGCGTGGCGCCAATGGCAGTCGCGAGATAGCGCGCGGGGAATCCGCGCGCCGCTAGATAAACTGCACCAGTGAATGCGAACGCCGAGCCCGCCCCTTGCAACAGTCGTCCAATATCCCCTGCGAGTGCCGTCGATGCACTGAACAACAGACAGCCGATTCCGAGAACCGCGAAACCGACGGGAACTGTGTGTTTTGCGCCTAAATGGTCTAGAGCCGCACCAGCGATCAAGCTTACAGAAGAGTAGGTGTAGTAATAGACGCCAAGAATCGCGCTGATGCCCAATGCCGTCGTGTGAAACGAGGCTTCCAACTCCGGAATCATTACGGATGGCGATGACCTCACCGCGTATTCGAGAAAATAAAAGACGACAGTGAAAGCCCAAGCAAAGACGAATGCTCGTGTCTGAACCGCGTTCGGCTTTTGTTCCGAATCAAAACGTCCCGACGATTGAAGTGGCATTTCGTCCTACCTCTTTTCTCAATTGGGGTATGGCACGCGAAGCAACGTGCCTGACGTCGAAGGCAAAACGTATCGGAAACCCATGTAGACCATGCTGAGATGGGCATTCCTAGGTTCGCCTCCAGGTACAAACCACGGGGCGCGAGTCAGGTAGGAGTATTGAGTGTAAAACTGCAGCGCTCCGTACCTAGGGTGTTTCCAGAAAGTTAGCAGCCAATCGAAGGTCGCCTGCTGAATTGCTCGATTGTTTGTGTTGGGAGAGCCAGGGCCGCCATATCCGATGATCGTGGTCGGATTCGTAATATTCGTAGTGTCGGGGAAGAAATTCCGTTGAAAATAATCTCCGGCATAGTACATCGCGAACGCGGTCTTTGGAGTCGCGATCCATTCAACCCCGGCGGAGCCTGCCCCGGCGTGGACCATGGAAGGGGCGACGTTCGTTCCCGCTGCGTTCGGGCGAATAACAAGTTGTGGTCCAGTACCC
>DATNKA010000873.1:0-11167 GCA_035603655.1 Candidatus Acidiferrales bacterium
ATGAACCCGCATGATCCGACCCGCCAGTGGCGATCCCAGGAGGTTCGAAAGAGGCTGGGCGGCGATGAATGAAGCGACCGCCGTCGCCCGGTCGCGCCGGCAGAACCAATGTGTCAGATAAACAACCACTCCAGGAAAGAATCCGGCTTCGGCTGCCCCGAGAAAGAATCTCACCATGTAGAACTGGCGTGAAGTATGGACGAACCCCACAAACACCGTGATGATTCCCCAAGAGATCATGATGCGGGCGATCCACCGCCGGGCACTCCAGCGCTCGACGATGAGCGCTCCGGGGATTTCCAACACTACGTAACCGATGAAAAAGATTCCCGCGCCCAGACCAAACACCCTGTCGCTGAATCCCAAATCATGAGACATTTCGAGTGCCGCGTAGGCGACGTTTACGCGGTCCAGGAAAGCAATGACGTAGAGCAGCCAGAGGAAGGGCAGCAAACGAAGCGCAATCCTGCGCCTCGCGCTTTGCTCGATAGCCAACGCTGAGGGGAGACTCATTAGGGTTCCGCCACCACGGATATTTCCTGTGTGACCGCGTCGCCAACATCACCAGTGCTGGCCTTACCGTCGAGATCAGGCGTCTGTGCGTCTCCTCTCGCCAACATCGCCTCGAATGCCTTCTCGACGCTCCTTGCTGCCTTGGGTCGCCCCGGGTGTTCGAACATCACCGCTCCTGACCAGATTTGCGCGATGGGGCTGGCGACATTTTCGCGGACAATGCACATATCAATTTGTCCGGGCGGAAAGTTTTTGAGAGGTGAATCGATGCCGGGAAGCAGACGCACCGGCCGCAGGCCGACGTACCGCTGAAACGCGCGCCGAATTGGGATCAACAAACCCCACAGCGAAATATGGTCCGGGACACCGGGGATATCCGACAGCGCCAAGGTAGATGACATCGAAACCGCGTAACTGGTCCAGGCCATCCTCCGGCATCCTCCGGCCGGTCTTCAGATACTAAGTCGTAGCGGCGTCCGGCGGCTTCAAGGACTCGAAGACCTTCGGGCACCCCCTCACATCCGATGCCGTCTCCCTCAATGAAGGCGATCTTGTAAGATTCACGACACCTCACCTCCAGGTTCCGTTGCGCGGCGTTGCGGAGACAAACGCAATCTTGCGTACACCTTGGGGGCTCAGGGTGCCGAATAGTGCTTAGCTTTGGATGTTCGAGAATTGAAAACCTCGAAGCTGCCATCCGGCCAGGCGGTCAATTCCAGATAGTTGGCCGCATCCGGGCCTTCCGGGTTCGCGATGAACTCCTGAGCGACGTTGTGTGCTGCGCCGCCCTCTTCCGAGAAGTGCAACTGCCACAGGTTTTCGAGACGAGGCGACTTTTCAATAATGTCCCAAGAGGAAGGGGTTCCACCCTTCTTGGCTCCGTTGTCCATGATCGCGACACGGGGAGCGATTGCATTCAAGAACGCAGGGCTGCCGCTCTGATACCAGCCGTGATGGGAGACGATGTAAATATCGATTAGCCCCAGCTTGTTCTTTGGGCACACCAACTCCATTTCCTTGTCGCGGGTTAAGTCGCCCAGGTCCAAAATTTTCAGCTTTCCGAACCTGATGAGAGTCCCGAGGGAACGCAGATTCTCGGTCTGATCAGGGGGATATTGTTCGGCGTCCTTGCAACTGGCATTTTCCGGTCCAGCGCCCGCTAGGGTGTGGCCAATGACGACACCGTCGGAGCTTATGACCGTAGTCTGTATGCCCCGGATGGGAAGGCTGTCTCCAGGTCTAACCGTCAGGCGTTTGAACTTCTTCGTCGCCAACATTTCCTGGTAAGCCTGCCAGACCAGCACGGTCGGCGCGTCAGTGCTCTCGCGGTTGTCACCATGATCAATCACGGTTCCCACCGGAATTCGAGCGACCAGCTGCGGTAAACCGCCCACGTGGTCACTATGAAAATGAGTAATTAGTACGTAGTCGATCTTGCTGATACCTGCCTTTTTTGCGGCCGCAACGATGCGGTCTGCATCTCGCCCGTTGTTCCCGGGCCAGCCCGTGTCGATGAGCAGCGATTGGCCTGCCGGGGTTAAAACCAAGGTCGCCTGCCCGCCCTCGACGTCCACAAAAAATATCCGCAATGTCTTCGCCGCCCCGGGTGCGGACTTCGTTCGTGCGGCGGAAAAGCAGGTAAGCGCTAGGATCGCGGACAGAATCAGGGTTGCGGTTCGAATTCGCCGCAAGAACGGAGTGCGAGGCATGTTCAAAACCTGCTATGGGAATTCGGAGCACCGAGATCATCTTCCACTCTGCCCTTCTCGTCAAGAAAAACCTTCCTGATGGGATTACGTTTACCTAGTAATTCCGCGCTATCATCGCTGAGATCGGGGCTCGGTCCGACTGGGGGGACCTGCAATGGAAGCAAAGAACGGAACCATCAAGACACTGCGCAGCCAAGCATGGTTTGGGCGCCAGGGCAAGGACGGCTTCCTCTACCGGAGCTGGATGAAAAACCAAGGTTGGCCGCACGATCTCTTCGATGGTCGGCCGGTGATCGGTATCTGCAACACTTGGTCGGAGTTGACGCCCTGCAACGCCCACTTTCGTGAGCTCGCCGAGTGTGTGAAACGCGGGGTTTGGGAAGCAGGCGGCTTTCCCTTGGAATTTCCCGTCATGTCTTTGGGAGAGGCGCAATTGCGGCCGACAGCCATGCTGTTTCGGAACCTGGCCAGTATGGATGTCGAAGAGTCGATTCGAGCCAATCCTATCGACGGGGTCGTTCTGCTCATGGGTTGCGATAAGACCACACCTTCGCTGCTGATGGGGGCAGCTTCCTGCGATCTGCCCACCATTGGCCTTTCCGGTGGTCCCATGCTGTCCGGAAAATTTCGTGGCCACGACTTGGGATCGGGAACCGGACTGTGGCAAATGACTGATCAACTTCGCAAAGGGGAGATGAAAGTCGAGGAGTTCCATGAAGCGGAAAGTTGCATGCATCGCTCCAAGGGTCATTGCATGACCATGGGAACCGCGTCAACCATGGCGTGCATGGTCGAAGCGCTGGGCGTGAGTTTGCCGGGCAATGCGGCCATTCCGGCAGCGGATGCTCGTCGCAATACCCTGGCCCAGATGACGGGCCGGCGTATCGTGCAAATGGTCCATGAGGATCTTAATATTTCGCGGATACTTACACGCGAGGCCTTCGAGAACGCAATTCGAGCCAACGCGGCCATTGGCGGATCCACCAACGCGGTGATTCATCTGATCGCGATTGCAGGCCGTGTCGGCGTGCCCCTGTCTCTTGACGATTTCGACCGGCTGGGGTCATCCATGCCATGCCTGGTTGATGTTCAGCCTTCGGGTAAACATCTCATGGAGGATTTTTTCTACGCCGGGGGACTGCCCGCCGTGCTTTGTGAGCTAGGGGAGGCCGGTGTCCTGTACCGAGATGCGCTGACGGTCAATGGACAGGAGATGTGGAAAAATGTCGCCAACGCTCCCTGCTGGAATCGCGAGGTGATTCGCCCCTTCACAGAACCGTTCAAAGCAAGCGCTGGAATCGCCGTCTTGCGCGGCAACCTCGCACCGGATGGTGCCGTGATCAAGCCGTCAGCCGCGAGTCCGCACCTATTGCAGCATCGCGGGAGGGCCGTAGTGTTCGAAACGATCGAAGAATTTCATACTCGGATAGATGACGAGGCGTTGGACATCGATGAGAGTTGCGTGATGGTCCTCAAGAACTGCGGCCCCCGCGGGTATCCAGGTATGGCTGAGGTCGGCAACCTGCTGCTGCCTCCGAAGCTGCTCCGCAAAGGTGTGACTGACATGGTTCGTGTTTCTGATGCTCGCATGAGCGGAACGGCCTATGGGACGGTGGTCCTGCACGCTTCGCCGGAGGCCGCGGCCGGCGGTCCACTGGCCCTGGTGCATTCGGGAGACGTGGTCACGCTCGATGTTCCCAGGCGATTGCTTCGCCTGGAGGTCGACGACGAAATCCTCGCGGCGCGCCGGGCAAAGTGGGCACCGCCGCCGCTTCCAGATCGCGGGTGGTTGAGGCTATATATAGAACACGTGCTGCAAGCCGATAAGGGTGCAGACCTCGATTTTCTTGTGGGAGGCAGCGGGGCGCACGTGGCGCGCGACTCGCATTGAGACCGGATTGGCATCCTCGGAAAGAGATGACCCAATCGGTACATGACACACCGGTCCATTGGTTTCGCGACAGCACCCGATTTACTGCGTTGCCTGACCGTTGATCCAGAAGTTTACCTCCGAGTCCAATACATCGAGAGGCAGCGCACCGTTGGCCAGCACTTCATCGTGGAAGGCGCGGATGTCGAACCTATCGCCAAGCTTTTGTTTTGCCTCATCCCGCAGTTTGAGAATCTCCAATTGTCCCAATTTATAAGCCAGGGCTTGCCCGGGCCACGCGATGTAACGGTCGACTTCGCTCTGGATGTTCGGCTCATCCATGGCCGTGTAGCGATGGAAGTATTCCACCATCTGCTCGCGAGACCAATGTTTTTCATGCACACCCGTATCGACGACCAGGCGAATGGCGCGCCACATTTCATTCTCTAGACGCCCGTAATCGCTGTAGGGATCCTGGTAGTGGCCAACTTCCTTTCCTAGCCGTTCCGCGTAGAGCGCCCAGCCTTCCACGAAGGCGGTGTAACCGGCGTGGCGCCGAAATTCAGGCAGATTCCCCATCTCCTGGGCCAGCGAAAGCTGCAGATGGTGGCCGGGAATACCTTCGTGGTAGGCGATGGCCTCGATGTTCAGCACCAGCCGATGCTCGGGATCCCACTCATTCACGTTGATGTGACCGGGACGCGAACCATCGGGAGTGCCATCCGAATAATCCGCAGGCACCGCATTCTTGGAGCGCGCGGCTTCCATGGGTATGACCGTGAGCTTGCTCTTGGGCAGATGGCCGAAGAGCAGCGGCAATTCGCGCTCCATGCCGCGTGCGTAGTTTGTATAAAGATCGAGGACCTGCTGACCGGAGGTTGCGTAGAATCTCCGGTCGCTTTTGATGTGCTCGTTGAGACTCGCCAAGTCCTTGAATCCCATCTTGTGCGCAAGGGCAAGCATTTCGGCTTCGACTTCGTCGATCTGCTTCAAACCGAGTTCGTGTATATGTTCGGGCGTCATCTCGGTGGTAGTGATGCGGCGGATGGCAAAGCGATAGCGCGCCGCTCCGTCGGGAAGAGACCAGACTCCAGGGTCCATGCGGCCGCGCGGCAAATACTCGTCGCGAACGAAGGCGGCAAAATGCTGATAGGCGGGCAAGATCTGGCCGGTAATGGCCGCGAGCACAGCCTCCCTCAACCGCTTCTGTTCGGACGAGGGCACGCTCGAAGGGAACTCTTTTACAGGCTTGGCAAATGGACTATTCTCCCCGGTCTTGTTTGCCACGTCCTCTGCTTCGGCCGCAACCTTCTCAAGAAGGTAGCGGGGAGGCATCAATCCGTCGCGCATGCCCTGCCGCATGTTTGCCGTCACTTGGTCGAACGCATGCGGGACCTGGTGCAGACGTAGCAGGTAATTATCATAATCAGCAACTGAATTAAAAGAGGTCAATTCAACCAGACCCGGCAGTTCGAGATGTAGGCCGCCCATCTGATTCACCGGCGTCTCCCAGGGCTTGAACTGCGCACCTTCGATCTCCTGGCGAAGTTTGCGGATCATTAGTGCGTTGCTCAGTGTGTCTTGTCGGGAGAAACCTGAGGGATCGATCGCTCGAAAGCGCGTCAAAAATTTGCTTTTCTGCTCGATATCGGCCTGGAAAAACTCGGCCGAGTTGTCATTCAGACGATCGTTGTAGCGGCCGTCACCCAACATGGTTGCGCGCTCGGGATTGGTGCGGAGCTCATATTGCCATTCTTCGTCGAACAGGGAGAGCAGTTCCTGGCGGCGACTCTCGACAGTGGCTGGTGTCGGCCCGCTGCTTTGAGCGCATGAAGACTTCAGAAATATCGTTGTCAGTACACCAAGCAGGATGAGGCAGCCCAAGGTAGGCCGAACGCAAATAGTCATGACTTTTCCTTTCGACGCGGAGGGTTTCGTGTCTACAAACAGGAAAGCTCGACGACAGTAACGGTCAAGAAATCGCGAAGGAGACCGGTTGCCTACGTGGTCTTGCTGTCAACCTTCCAGTAGACGGCGTAGCGCTCGTGAATCACTTTGTATAGAGGTACCATGGTCAGCGGTTGCGATTGTCCGACCGTCTGGAATGTAAGGGGTTGCTTGGCATCGGGTTCAATCCATGCCGTTGGATTGCCGGCGTCAGCCAGGATGTCCGCTACTTTCATCTCACCTCCCGGTTTCGGCTCGGAATCGCCATAAGTCATCTCTTTCGTGACTGCTTCAAAGCGCCCGGCCAGCACCAGAGGGCCGTACATCGCCGCTTGGATAGTCTGATTGTCGGGCATGCTGTCGATATGCAGGCCCATCGGCAGGCTGAGTTCAATTTTGTCGCCACTTTTCCAGAGGCGGTTCAGGGTGAGATAACTGCTCGGACTGGCAAACGCGGGCAGAGCAGCGCCATTGATTTTTACGTTGCCGCCCTCTACCCAATACGGAATGCGAAGGTTGATCGCAAGCTGTGCTGGATTCTTGGCGGAGATGGTAATGGTTGTGCCTTGCTCTTCCGGGAAGCGCGTCTCCTGCCTTACACGCAAGCCTTTTTCCGGCCATTCTAATTGTGAATCGATGAACAGATTCACATAGAGCGAATCGTCGTCATGGAAGTAGATTGTGTCGGTCAGTTTGGCGTACTCTTCCGATCCGGTGCCGGTGCAGCACCACAAAGCGTCAAACGGCTTGCCGAAAGTTTTCCAGTAGCCAGACGCCAGCGGGAGATAGTACATCATGGTCCCATCTTCGGGATTAATAGTTCCCAGCCGGTGATTGAACAGGGTGCGCTCGTAGTAATCCATCAGACTGGCATCGGGTGTCCAGCCGAACAAGTGCCGCGTCAGCTTCATCATGTTGTATGCGCAACAACATTCCGTTGTATTCGTGCTGAGCTGGGTCGAAAGCATGCCGGGTTCAGTGTTCCAGGACTCGCCGTTGCTGGTCCCGCCGGTGCAATAAGTGCGCTCACTGACCACTTCGTTCCAGAAGTATTCTGCGATGTTGCGATAGCGTCGGTCGCCAGTAAGTTCGTAGTACCGGGCTGCGGCAATCACTTGCGGAATGTGCGTGTTGACGTGCAGGCCCTTGAGTTCATCGCGATGAGCGGCCAGCGGATCGAAGAATTGTTTCTTATCGAAGCGCTGCGCGACTTCAAGGTAATAGTCTTTGCCCGTCACCGCATATAAATTCGAGAGGACTTCGCCCATGCCACCAAATTCCGTACCCAACACGCGCTGCATGTGCTCGTAACTAAGCGTCCCGGTATAGCCAGCCGTCCAGTCTGCCATTTTCTGAACCATGTCGAGTGCCTGCTCGTTGCCGCAATAGACGTACATATCGAGGAGGCCGGCCATGATCTTGTGAATTGTGTAAAAGGGGGCCCAGACTCTTTGACGCTCGCGAAGCCGGTCGAAGAACTCAACCGGAAACGCGCTGAGATAACCACTCTTCAGTGCACTCTGGCACTTGTCGAGTTCAGCGACTACGCGATTGGCATTGTTCTTGAGGTCATCGTCTCCTGAACTGGCATACATCAGGGCAGAGGCGGAGAGGTAGTGCCCGCCAGCGTAGTGACCGCGAAGCTCGCAATCGGGAGCTTCCCATCCTCCAAGTGGTTGTGCCGAGGAAGGGATGCCGGCATTGATCCGAAAGGTGTGCAAAAGGCGGTCGGGGGGAAGCGAATGCAGATATTGCCGGTCGGCTTCCATTGCCACTTTGCACGGACCTTCACCCAACCGTACTTGCTTCATGGGGAATGGTCGCGCTTTCCAGGGAATTTTCTCGCGGCTGACGGATTTGCCGCCTTTCTGAGTTGTATTCACCACGGGATCTTGCAGTGGAGTTGCGGTCAAGGCTCGCGGGATCAGAGCTGAGCCTGCTGCGGCGGCGGCCGAAGTCATAAATTGCCTGCGAGAGAAATCCGCGAAGCGCATCATTTTTTATTGATTCCTCCAATTCAATCTCCCGAATCTTGCGCGATAATGGATATTGTATACACTACCGTTGACGTTTGGCGAGTTCGCAAAACCGTCGGTTGGATCAAGTACTCTTCAGTTGGGCGCTGACGGTCGGAACTCGCAGGTATACTCCGCGGAGCGCTGACGGTCGGATCCCACATTTCTCATGGCTAGATTCTTTCAATTGTGTTTTTTCGATTCTTGCGCGTGCGCACTTCTCTTGGCTTTGTCGGCGGCGCAGGTGCCGCCGAAGGCCGCGACCGGAGAGGCTTCGTCCTCGGCCGAACAAGGCATCAGCCTGGCGTCGAAAGGGCGTTGCCGCGAGGCCTTGCCCGTTCTGAAGAAAGCTGCAGCCCATCTTACCGACAAGCAGATCCAATATCGCGTGGAAATGTCGACGGTTCGTTGCGCCATGAGCCTGGACCGCACTGAAACCGCAGTAGGGGCGCTGCTGCTGCTCAACCGCGAATTTCCGCACGATCCCGATGTGCTCTACAGCACCACCCACCTCTACTCGGAACTTGCTTCGCGGGCGGCGCAAAAACTGGCCGCCGCGGCGCCGACCTCGCATCAGGCGCAGCAGCTTGAGGCAGAAGCTTTCGAGTCGCAGGAAAACTGGGATAAAGCCATCGCCGAATATAGGAAAATCCTCGAGCAGGAACCCAAATTGCATGGCATTCACTATCGACTCGGGCGGATTTTTCTTTCGAGATCGCCAGCGGAAGCGGAAAATGCCAAGACAGAATTCGATGAAGAACTGAAGATTGATCCTGACAACGCTTCAGCGGAGTTCATGCTGGGGGAGATTGCACGTCAAGCCGGGCAATGGGACGATGCCATCGGACACTTTTCGCTCGCGGCCAAGCTCGACGAAGGTTTTCAGGAGGCATATCTGGCGCTCGGAATGACTCTCAACTCGGCAGGAAAGTTCGCGGAAGCAATCGCGCCACTGCAAAGCTATACAAGAATGCAGCCGGGAGATCCGGCGGGGCATTACCAGTTAGCCACCGCCTATACTCGCACGGGGCGCAAGCCGGAAGCGGAGCGGGAAATGGCCCTGCAACGCGAAGCTTCGGCGAGGCAGCCGAAGGGTGCGCAGACGCCCCGGTGACTCGAGCGGAGATTCAGCGAATGGCCGAACGTCGAACTGCGGGGAATCTGACTTCTCGCCGTCTTTTTCTCCAGGCGTTGGGTTGGATGGGAATGGGCAGCGCGCTGGGTGCCGAGAGCCTGCTTCCGGGGTCGGCCTATCCCCGGCCTGAAGTCTCCCCTGCGGCCTTCGAAGAAGTTCTCGCCTCGGCTAGTGGTATTTCCTGGGTTCATGTGAATGGGCGCTCTCCGATGGCCCATTTACCAGAGACCGTCGGAGCCGGTTGCGCATTCCTCGATTACGACAACGATGGTTGGATGGACATCTATTTGGTGAACAGTGGCCCCTGCGACTTTTATGTGCCACCTCAATCCCTGCATAACGCCCTCTACCGCAACAACCGCGACGGCACTTTCACTGACGTGACACATAAAGCCGGCGTGGCGGGTGACGCTTACGGGATGGGAATCGCAGTTGGCGACTATAACGGGGATGGTTTTCCCGACCTTTACGTCACGCAATATCCCCACAGCATCCTGTATCGCAACAACGGAGACGGCACTTTCACCGATGTTACTGCGAAAGCGGGGGTGGCGGCACCTGGCTGGGCCACCAGCGCCGTCTGGTTCGATTACGACAACGACGGACGGCTCGATCTATTCGTCTGCCACTTTGTCGACTACAGCAAGGCCAAGCTGAAGTTCTGCGGCGACCGTCTGACGGAGGAGCGTTTCTACTGCATTCCCAGCATCTACGATCCAATGCCTTGCTGGCTCTTTCACAACAATGACGATGGCACCTTTACCGATGTGAGCAAAGAATCCGGTATTGCGCAGTCCCTGGCAAAGGCGTGGGGAGCGGTCGCCGCCGACTTAAACAATGATGGACGGATGGATCTCTACGTCACCAACGATACCGTTGCAAACTTCCTGTTTGCCAACCGCGGCAAAGGACGATTTGAAGAAATCGGAATGCTGTCCGGGGTTGGAGTGAATGCCTTCGGCAAACCGCGCTCCGGCATGGGAGTCGATGCCGCTGACTATGATCAAGATGGATGGATCGATCTGTTCGAGGCTAATGTGGATCACGAGATGTATTCGCTCTACCACAATGACAAGAACGAGGCTTTCAGCGACGCGGCCCTTTCGACCGGCATCGGCGAAGCCACACGTTTGATGAGCGGCTGGGGACTGAAATTTTTCGATTACGACAACGACGGCGATCTCGACCTGCTTCTGTGTAACGGCCATCCCGATGACACGGTCGACAAACGAGTGCAAGGCGTGAAATTTCTCGAACCCATGCTGCTGTTTCGCAACGGTGGGAAAGGTTTTGCAAATGTCAGCCAGCAGAGCGGATCCATTTTTTCCAAGCCGCTTTCCGGGCGTGGACTAGCCCTGGGCGACTTCGACAACGATGGTTCCGTGGATGTGCTGGTGGCGCAGAATAATTCCGCTCCCGTTCTTCTGCGAAATAATATTGGCCGCCAGAACCATTGGCTGGGGGTGCGGCTCGTGGGCACGAAGGCTAATATCGATGCCATCGGTGCCAGAGTCACCTATCAATCAGGCGACTTTAAACGTCATCAATTCAAGGTAGGTGGAGGCAGCTACCTTTCATCTCATGATCCGCGCATGGTTTTAGGATTAGGCAAGCGAACGAAAATCGACTGGTTGGAAATACAGTGGCCGCAGCCGAGCGGCAAAACCGAACGATTTACGGAACTACCGATCGATCGTTACATCACGATTGTCGAGGGTCAGAGTAGATGGAGATAGGCGGCCAGCGAAAGCAGAGAAAAAAGAGAGTTGATTTCCAGGTCAACAGATGAAGTCGCAAAGTCATGATTGCAATTGGTACCGTGCGAGGATGGTGGCTGCCGCCGGACTCTTGTTGACCGCCGGCTTGCCAAGCCAAGCGCAACTTGCACCTGGAAGACAGCAAGTCCCGGCCAGTCCGAATCAACTGGCTCAATCTGCAGAAAGCGATGCGGCTTCGAGTTCGCAAGAGCAAGCCGAAG
>DATNKA010000874.1:0-2288 GCA_035603655.1 Candidatus Acidiferrales bacterium
TCGGCTCTGGCGACAATCCTCTTTGATCTGTGCGGTGCCACCGAACTCCAGCCGCGTCAGCCGGCGGGCTTCGATTTCGGAAATACCGGATCGCACCTTGTCGGAGACCTGCGATTGGACGTGAAACTGGATTTCCTTGTCCAGATCGCGCTCCATGCGCCTACGCGCGAATAGCCTCTGCAGCCAACTCATGAAAGACCCTCCAGAGTTCCCTTAAGAATGAGGCCGACAACGTCGGTGAGGCGCTCCCAGTTCTGAGTCTCGGACTTGAGGTGGGCTCGACCTTTGGTGGTCAGTTCGTAGAATTTGACTTCACGGCCTGTCTCGGACAACTCCCAGTTCGAAGCCAGTAGCTTTTTGTATTCAAGGCGATGAAGAGCGGGATAAAGAGATCCCTGTTGGACTTGCAAGGCCTCGCGAGACATTTGCAGAATCCTTTGCGCGATGGCGTAGCCGTGAATGGGGCCAAGCGCAACAACCCTCATGATGAGTAGATCGAGGGTACCCTGCGGGAGATCGAATCTGTCTTCCGTCTTCATGCCTATGGCTTCTACATATACGCTCGAACGTGTAGAAGGTCAAGGTGTCTATTTCGAAGTTCATGGGTCCCTTCTCAGCAGGTTTCCGCTCTGAACAGGACTCCTCGAAAGCAGATTTGCGTTCTTAACTACGCTACATTGGGAACCATTATGTTGAACCGGCGCAGTTTTCTTAAAACCAGCCTCACGGCCGGAGCTGCCATCCTTCCTTCGGGCTCCGTACGGCGTGGTCTCAACGCCTCGCATCCGGAATACTCAGTTCCCGTCGACGCACATGGATCAGCGGTAGAAATTGTCACGCTTCCCCAACGCCTGGCGTCTCTCGATCCAGCAACACTGCCATGGCAACAGAAAATTCGCCGCGTCGGTCAGACAAATATGACCGAGTATGACGGCGCGGCCATGAACGTAGAGCAGTGGGCGGACTATTGGCATGCCGCAAAGGCCGATATCGTCTTTGTCAGCGTCACCGGAATCCTTGCCTTCTACCCCTCCAAGGTGAGGTTCCACCGTCACGGCAAATTCTTGAAGGGTCGTGACCTCTTCGGCGAATGTGTGTCCGCGGCAAAGAAGCGCGGCATGCGCGTGGTAGCTCGCATGAGCCCCGATCTCAACTGGCCAGATGCTCTCGCAGCGCATCCTGAATGGGCAATGCGGCACCGGGATGGATCGGTGCAACACAACAACGAAGATCCTCGCCTCTTTCAGACGTGCATGTTTTCCAGCTACATGGACGATTACGTTCCCGCCATCATGCGCGAGGTGAGCTCACTCTACGACGTCGACTGCTTCTATACGAACGGCTGGCCTCCGCTGGGCAGTCTGCCGGACTGCCACTGCGCCATCTGCAGCAAGCTTCCTCCATCGGACACTCCGGCTTACTGGCGCGTCTTCACCAACCGCGTCCTCGAGCTATGGCGAAAATACGATGCCATCACCAAAGAGAAAAAGACCGATTGCTTCTTCTTCGCCAATTCGGGCGGTAACGTACGCGGTGGGCCGAATCTGAACGATCTGGGCAAAGTCTCAGTGTGGTTTCAGGCGGACAATCGGGGCCGCAGCTACGCCGATCCAATCATCTGGGGATGCAGTCTGCAGGGGCGTGTCTGCAACGCCGTGCTTGATGGCAAATTTGCCGCCAACGTTACCGCCGCATACTCCACTAGCAATCCGGTATGGCGCAATGTCTCAAAGAATCCCGCAGAGACCCGGATGTGGCTCAGCGAAACGCTCGCTGGCGGCATGGTTCCGTATCTTCATTTCGTCGGCGCCGAGAATGGTTTCAGCGAAGACCGCCGTTGGCAGCAGGTCGGTGCAGATTATTTTCAGTGGACTGCGCAGCACGATGCCCACCTTACAACACGGCGCTCCATCGCCAACATTGGAGTCCTGATCGGTCAGAGCACCCAGCTGCTCTATCCCGGACCCGCATCCAGTCGTTCACGGGCTTACATGCACGAAACAACCCAGGGCATCTATCTCGCTCTCCTCCAGGGACGCTTTGCCTTCGACTTCGTCCATGAAGACCGTCTGGACCCAGAGCACATCTCCCGCTATCGCGCGCTGCTTCTGCCCAACATCGCCATGCTCAGTGACCGCCAATGCCAACAACTTCGCGACTATGTGCGCTCCGGCGGATCGCTGATGGCCAGCTTCGAAACCAGCCTCTATGATGAGAATCTGAACCCGCGCCAGGACTTCGGTCTCGCTGAGCTGATGGGCACGAGCAAGGCGGGCGACGCCGTCAGC
>DATNKA010000875.1:0-3408 GCA_035603655.1 Candidatus Acidiferrales bacterium
CCGCGGAATGGCTGCGCATGGTGCAGAATCCCGATGGCGGCTGGGGCGAAACCGTGGGTTCCTATGACGACCCGGCACTGCGCGGCGTGGGCGAGAGCACCCCCTCGCAAACTGCGTGGGCCATTCTCGGTATCCTCGCCGTCGGCGATACCCGCAGTGATTCAGTCGCTCGCGGCATTGCGTACTTGTTACGCACTCAAAAGGAAAACGGATCCTGGGACGAAGACTTTTTTACCGGCACCGGCTTTCCGCGCGTGTTCTACCTGAAGTATCACCTCTATCGCCAGTACTTCCCACTGCTCGCTCTCACGACGTATGCCAAGGTGATGGAGAAAGCGGAGAACTAGAGTCCATCTAGAGCATGTTTTATAGCTGGTTTTGGGTACGGCATGGCTTCAGCCGTGCCCCAGCCAAATAAAGATGCAGGCTTTAGCGCCTGACGGACTTGGCAACCCGCGGCCCGAGTACGGTTCGTACGAGGTCATGCCTTCAGGAGCTGGCCGTCTCCGGAGGCTGTTATCGCTATAGGAGCCAAATTGTTGTCGGTTAGCCGATCTTGTGGCATCAGAAAAACTAGTTGAGAACTGTTGTGAAAGCTTTCATTACAGGCGCAACCGGATTCCTAGGTACCCATGTAGCTCGCGTTCTCGCTGAGCAGGGCGCCGATCTCCGCCTTTTGGTTCGTCCCACCAGCAACCTCAAGAACCTGGAGGGCCTGCCCGCCGAAACTGCTATGGGCGATCTTAGAGACGCCGCGTCTCTGGAAAAAGCCATGTCCGGCTGCGAGGTCGTATTTCACGTCGCCGCCGATTACCGGCTCTGGGTGCAGGATCCCGCAGAAATGTATCGCTCCAACGTTGAAGGCACGCGGGCAATTCTGGAAGCGGCGCGCAAGAACGGCGTTCGCTGCGTGGTGTATACCTCGAGCGTGGCGACGATCGGGTTCACCGGCAACGGCCATCCGGCCGATGAAGATTCTCCAGTTGCCCTCGCCGACATGATCGGTCACTACAAGCGTTCCAAATTCATGGCCGAACAGGTGGCGCTCGAAGCTGGCCGCGCTGGCATGCGGGTTGTAACCGTGAATCCCACCACGCCTGTGGGTGAGCAAGACATCAAACCGACTCCCACCGGACGAATCGTGGTCGACTTCCTAAAAGGCAAGTTCCCGGCCTACGTGGAAACTGGCCTTAACCTGGTTGATGTTCGCGAATGCGCCCTGGGGCACGTTGAAGCCCTGGAAAGAGGCAAAAGCGGCCAACGCTATATTCTCGGCGGCGAAAACCTTACGCTGAAACAGATTCTGGACAAACTCGGCGCGATCTCTGGCGTACCTTCGCCCAAGGTAAAACTGCCGTACTTCGTTGCCTACGCAGCGGGCCTGGTCGATCAGACGGTTTCCGGCCGGTTGCTGCACCGCGAGCCTCGTGCCACAGTTGAAACTGTTCGGATGGGGAAGAAAAAAATGTGGGCCAGTTCTGGCAAAGCCGAACGCGAACTGGGATGGAAGATACTGCCTGCCGACAATGCTTTGCGTCGTGCAGTCGAATGGTTTCGGGCCAACGCTTATGCTTAGACGGGCTGCGGAAATCGTGGTCGGCAACTGTGTCTTGCGAGGACGCGGCCTCAGCCGCGCCGCTAAACTCCCGCAAACGGACAGCGGCTTTAGCTGCCGAGGGAAGATTTGGTCGGCCACATGAATTCCTCAACAGTCTGCCACGTCGCCTTGGTAGCCGCTCTTAACCGCGAGATCTCCGCCCTGGTCAAAAACTGGACCCGCACTCAGCGCGAGTATGAAGGTCGTCAGTTCACCTTCTTCGAGCGCGACGACATGGTCGCGGTCTGTGGCGGCATCGGCCTCGAAGCGGCCCGCCGCGCCGCCGAAGCGGTGATCGCGTTGTACCGTCCTGCCCGACTGCACTCGGTGGGCTTCGCCGGCGCTCTGCATAAGGATATCCATGTGAGTGATATTTTCTCGCCAGCCGTTGTGCTCGATTCGCGGGATGGAAGCCGCACGCAACTCGAAGGCGGCGAAGGGACGCTTGTGACCTTCATGGCAGTCGCAGGCGCCATGCAGAAAGCCAAACTGGCCGAATCCTATGGAGCTCGCGCCGTCGATATGGAAGCGGCGGCCGTGGCGGCAGCCGCCCGTGCTCATGGCATTACTTTCGGTTGCACTAAAGTGATCTCCGATGAGTTAGATTTTGAGATGCTCATCATGACTCGCTTCATCACCTCGGAAGGTCGCTTCCAGACGGAGCGCTTCGCTCTATTCGCGGCGTTTCGCCCTTGGCTGTGGAAGCCCCTCGTCGCGCTCACCAGCAACAGCCGAAAGGCGGCGCACGCCCTGAGCTTGCACCTTGAGCGTTGCCATAATGACCTGGCAAGAGATGTAGTTCCGACGCCAGCTCCAGGCGCACCTGCCCTGGCGGACCCTGTGCATACCGGAGGAAGGAAATGAAGTTCCGGCTTCTGATTGCGATGGTTCTGTGCGCGGGGGTTCGGCTCTCCGCGCAGTCGCCCTCCACTCCCATCTATGCGGAAAGCTTTCGCCAGGGTTCAACCCGCATCATCGAAGAACAATTCGAAGTCAAACTGACCCCCAAAGATTCCAGCTACCACGAGCGGATCAAAGACTCGCGCGGCGCCGACCATTATCTGTTCTCGATCGTCCCCCGGGGACCGGAGGGCGATACCGAAATCACCTCCTGGCAAGTAAAATTAGCGGACCTGCATCATACTATTTATGACAACATTCTCCTCACCACGCAGGAGCCGTCGGCGGATCCAAGAAACGCTTTGTGGCGGCTGGAGCCTACAAGGTTTGCGATTGTGCCGGTCAACGTCCGACGCATCATCAAAGTCGACAGTTTCTATGTGGTGGTTCAAGTCACGGCATATCACTTCACGCCACCGGATTCGCCCTACTTGGACTCGATGACTGCGTCGGTGGAGTTGACCAATGCTGATCCGAGAACTACGGCAGGCGCTCAGAAATAGGGCGGTTGACATACACTGCTGTTGAAGCGAATAGAACGCGAATTTCAGATAAAGAACTCTCCCATCTGGGAACTGGATTTGTTTTAGCGAGACCAATGGCAATTGCCGGACAAATTGCAATAGACGATCAGACGCATTCGATCCCCACCACCATGCTAGCGGCGGTTTACCGCGGCGTAAATGACGTCCGCCTGGAAACTGTTCCGGTTCCACAGATCGGCGCGGGGGAGTTGCTCGTGCGAGTGCACACCTGCGGCGTCTGTGGCACGGACCTGAAAAAAATTGCCACCGGCTCGCATTCCGCCCCACGCATTTTCGGCCATGAAACCTCCGGCGTGGTGGCAGCCGTCGGCGCCGGCGTCTCCCAGTTTGCCGCGCGAGATCGCGTCGTAGTCTTCCACCACATCC
>DATNKA010000876.1:0-8860 GCA_035603655.1 Candidatus Acidiferrales bacterium
CGCATGATTTGCTGCTCATAGCGAGGATCCTGCTGCACCCTCCTGGCCCGTTCCGCGGTGGCCGGCTTAGAGAAATAAACGTGGTGTTGGCTCCAATCGCTGAAGGCAGGCCCGTCAGGCTTAGAGTCCGGGGACACCTGACCCAGTAGTAGAGCCGGAGAAGCGATTAGCGCTCCGAGAATTGAGCTGCCCAACCACAGTAAATGTCGCTGGTTTCTTCTCATTGTTTCTCCCCGAGGATCGCGGGCGCGGGCCACAACCAGAACTGCAGCAGTTGACGCCAGACTCTCGGCCCGTCTGCACTTGACTCTTGGCTGGCTTCTAGGAACTTTCATCATACACCCGCTTGGTTCTGAGGACGTCCGAGGATGCTTTATCAGCCAGATTTCCACAAATGTTTCCAAGCGGCGTGCGTACTTCCATGTCCCTCGACCGGTCCTCGCTCGCTCCTGCAGAGAACGATAAAAACCGGGTCGGCGGACACCGACCAGCTGACACATGCGCTCGATGCTTAAGCTGCCTTGCAAAGGCATCAGTTCTTGGATTTCGTCGTAGAGGCCTTCTCGCGACTGATACCGCTCCTCTGGCGTCGAGCCTCTATTTTTGCAGGGCACCTTTGAAAAAATCCAGCTCCACAGTCTTTTCGGCCAGCAGTCGCTTGAGCTGGCTGACCTCCATGCGGAGCGTAGATTCGCGCGGGTTCTCCGGCAACGGTTCATCGCCCATGTCAAGCGGGTCCAGTTGGTCGCGCCACTGCGGGTTTCCCGTCGCTCAAGATGCGCGAAACGATCCCAATGTCGGCCGGCATCTTCGTGACGGATTATCTGCGCACGGCTGCGCTGAAGATTGTCATCACGATCCCGGACGACCTGCGGTTCGGACTCCACTCGTCCAGGAGCAGCTTAGCGGCGTGGATGGCGTCAGTAGCGACGACCGACCTAAAGACAGCGCAAGGATCACTGCGACATGCCAACCCGCAAGTCCTTCTGGATCGCTACGCACGCTCGGTCACCGACGAAATGGTTGCTGCACAAGAACGTTTTCTTGAGGAATATGGAATGGGCGTGGAACGCAAGCTTCTGCCCCAGCCTGCAACTGATAGAATACAAAACGCGGGCGCGTAGCTCAGTTGGTAGAGCAATGCCCTTTTAATCCGTAGATATTTAGTGTTTTGAACAACTTACAGGGTTCGCCGGGTTGCCATAAGTTCTTGATAATACACAGTTGACGAAAACATTGCGGGAGTCATTGCGGGAGTGCCCTCGGACCCGCATAAATACTAGCCCTATGAACGTCTGGCGGAGGGCGAGCATTCCTTACGAGCAAGGGCTACACGCAGATGATCTCGCCGTCCATCTAGACAGGAACAGGGACACCTGTCGGACATTGAACGTGGCAAGACGAAGGTTACATACCTCAGGCTGAAATCAACGTCCCGGGCCTCATTCTCGTTGGCCGGTTTTCAGGTGACCCTGTGGATCAGACGATCCTTCAGTCCTCTTCTACCTGGAGCCCCACGCCCGCGCCGCCCCAAATCCACATCTGCGCGTCAGTCGATCTTTTTCAGGATGAGTTCTTGATTCTTGGTAAGGGTCACGTGCGCGAAATCCGGAATCGGTGTGGAGCATCGCGTAGATAAACCTTGTACATGGGGCCGAGTTCGTTGAGAGCCTCTCCGCGGTAAAGTCTGTATCTCGCAGATGACAACGAAGCAGAGACAGGAGTAAGTAGGCCAGGTAGCAAAGGAAGACAAAGGGCGCTCACGCCTTCTTCTTTTTGTCGTACTCTTCTAGTGCCTTCTTTGCCTCGTTCAATTGCTTTTCACAGCTTGTGATCTCGTTCTGGTTCGGCTTTTTCCGCGTACGCGCCGTTAAGAGCATATTTTCGAAAGTTTTGACGCGCGACGTTAATTTTTATTTCGGGTCACAGTAGACGACCTAGGATGTGGTATTGCGTCGGTGCATCCGATGTGTGCTCGTGGGTCATGGTGAGAAGGTACCTTCGCGGCGATTGCTGGTTGTCAGCAAGATGTATCGGGTGAGTAAGGCTTAAGTAACAAAACTCTTTTCAGTCCCGGATTGCCGCCAGCTTCCGAACCGAAACCGAGACTCATCGGGACATCTAGCCAGGTAGGTTTACGTGGGATTCTTCCAGTGGACATGGGGTGCCGTCTTTTCGGGTATGATGCTCCAGCGCATGCATATTTTTTCCCGATTAACTCTCCGGGATTGTCGTATCCGAGTATGCGCGCACGCCGAAGGATTTGAGAAAAGGCAAGTACCTTCTGGATCGCAACCACAGATCGCTTCCGTGGCGGAATCGAGGATCAAGCGGATTCACTCCTCGCTATTGTGCAAAGCGTCTTCCGCCTGCACTCGCATCGTGCTGTCTTCGGAAAGCGGCATGGTGGAACTGCGGCTGCTCTAGCCCGGAACACGAAGACATCAGCGAACGAACTTGTAGCCCACCCTATGTACCGTGAGGAAGTGCACTGGGTTGGCGGGATCGCGCTCCAGTTTCTGGCGAAGTCTGAGAATGTGATTGTCCACGGTGCGAGTGGAAGGATTATTCTGGTATCCCCACACTTCTTTCAGCAGTTCATCGCGGCTGATCACGCGATCCGGATTTTGCACCAAGAACCGGAAGGTCTTGAATTCCTGCGCGGTCAGCACCACAACCTCGCCGTCGCGCAGCACTTCCATTTTCTTCAAGTCGACTGAAGTGTTATCGAAACGAACCAGGCTGATACTCGATGTTGTTGAAGTATGACGGAGTGCGGCGCGCACTCGAGCCAGAAGTTCCCGTGGGCTAAAGGGTTTGGTGACGTAGTCGTCGGCGCCTAACTCCAGAAGCAACACTTTGTCGGATACGTCGCTGGCTGCGCTTAACACAACGATCGGCAGCATAGGTGACTTAGCCTTAACTTCCTTGCACAGATCGCGGCCGGAAAGCCTAGGCAATCGAAGATCGAGAACGATGATGGCCGGCGGAAACGCATGAAAACTCTCCAGCGCAGACTGCCCATTGCCGTGAACCTCCACAGCGTATCCTTCAGCCTCGAACAGGTGTTTCAATAGTTTTTGAACAGAAGGATCGTCCTCGACTACAAGAACTCTTCCCAGGGCCGGGGTGGAACTCGTTGGATCAGCCAATCTGGTCACACTTGGGGTTGGAGCGATTTGACTCATCAGCATGGACAATCTCCTCATGCGCCTGTCTTGCACTCCGACATGGCAACGCTGTGATCACAAAGTCGCTCTTCTTCACACCTTTTCTATCGGGCGTGAGATGCAGCGTCTTCGATCAGAGCTGCAACCTCCTTCGGCCTGGAGACGTAGACCGAGTGACTTGCACCTGAAACTTCGACCTTGTGGCTGTTGGCTCGCGTGGCATACCAGCGTTCGAGATCGGGGCTGATGGTTCTGTCGCTGCCAGCTACGACCATCCAGCTCGGTTTGCTTCTCCACGCAGCCGTGGTGATGACCGCTTTGAAATTTTCAGCTTTGTTCAGCACTTGCGACCGCGCCATGAATGCGGCCTGCTCGGCTGACAGGTCGGCCGCGAAGTATTCATGAAGTTGCGGCGGGTCGAGGTAAGTGAAGCCGTCGGCTGTCTTCTTTATGGCGTTAGACTTGCTCAGGTCACTTGGGAATCGCTTTCCGTCGTCAGACTCGTTCTCCCCCGCATCCGGCATGTGGGCTGCGACGTACACCAAACCGGCGACCGATGGGTCCGTCCCTGCTTCCGTAATTACGGCGCCCCCATAGCTGTGAGCGACCAGAATGCACGGTCCATCCTGTAGAGCAAGGATGCGCTTCGTAGCGGCGACATCCTCCTGGAACGACGTCTCCGGCTCCTGCACGATGGTGACGTGGTAACCATCATTGACCAGAATGTCGTAAACGCCATTCAAGCCAGAACCATCTGCCCAGGCACCGTGAACCAGAACGACATTCCGAACGCGACGCTGCTCGTCCTGTGCTAACAGTGCGCAGCACGACAACAGCAACAATGCAATGCAGATGAACCGAATTCCGCGCTTGAGAGTTGCCATGTTAATTACCTTCATTCCTTATGGTTTATTGTGAACATTAAAACTGCAGGCATAAGGGAATAGCGAAGAATCTCTCGGAGCGCTGACCTGCTAATAAGTACAACCGCGCCAGTCCTTAGCCTTTAAGTCTTAAGACTTGAGGAACGCAAGCAGATCAGCATTGACCTGGTCTGCATGCGTCGTGCAGAGACCGTGCGGTGCCCCAGGATAGACTTTCAAGGTCGCGTCCCTGATGAGCTTGGATTGGAGAAGGCCGGAGTCGGCGAACGGCACGATCTGGTCGTCGTCGCCTTGTTGGATCAGCGTCGGTACGTCGAACTTCTTCAGGTCCTCTGTTTGATCCGTTTCTGAGAACGCCTTGATGCAGTCGTACGCCCCCTTGATCGAAGCTTGCATTCCCTGCAGCCAGAACGAATCCCTGACGCCTTGCGAAGTCTTAGCGCCTGACCTGTTATAGCCGTAGAAGGGCAGGCTCAGATCCTTGAAGAACTGGGAGCGGTCGGCTACGACGCTGGCGCGAATTTGGTCAAATACAGAGATGGGCAAGCCTCCGGGATTGTTCTTTGTCTTTAACATCAAGGGCGGCACTGAGGCGATCAGTACAGCCTTCGACACGCGCTTGCTGCCATGCCGGCCGATGTAACGCGCAACCTCGCCGCCTCCCGTAGAATGGCCGACCAGAGTGGCGTTCTTCAGATCGAGCGTTTCAATGAGCTTGGCGAGGTCATCCGCGTAGGTGTCCATCTCATTGCCGTTCCACGGCTGGCTTGAGCGACCGTGGCCGCGCCGGTCATGAGCGATGACGCGATAGCCTTTCTCGCCTAGAAACAGCATCTGTGAGTCCCATGCATCCGCAGTAAGCGGCCAACCGTGCGAGAAGACAACCGGTTGTCCAGTACCCCAATCCTTGAAATAGATTTTCGTCCCGTCTGTGGTGGTGATCACGTTCATAAGATTTTCTCCTTGGCTATCGCCGTGCGGAGCTGGCGTGCTCGCAGGGTTTGGTTGATCGGCAAGTAGGGGCATCGGCAATCCGAAAGCAGCCACCGTAGCCGCCCCGCCAACGATAAGGTCGCGGCGCGAAATATCAAATAGAGGAACCAAGTGTGTGCGAGCGTCGATTCGATTACGAGCCATATGGTGTTTTCTCTTCGCTATGTCTGAGCGTTCTAAAACCTAAGGAACTACAGAACCATCGAAACGGAGAACTGTGATTCGTCGAGGCAGACATGGAATTCGCCAGTTTCAAAATCGTCTCCCGTCTGGGTGCACAGGTGGCGATCCGAGAAGCCTGTTGATTTCATCGAGCGGTAAAGCCGGACGGGGACTAAAGTCCCTTGCCCTGCGGCGATCCGTTGTGCGAAAGAATGAGCGAAGTCATGAATTCTGACCACATCAGACCTAGGGCGAGAATTTACAGCTACCGCGAATACACCCGTGCGCTTAAACATCGCTTTCTCCTTTTCGAGTCTGTCTTTCTTCGACAAAGCTAGCTTCTATTTAGGAGTCATACGGCTGACACTTACGCCGTGACTCCTAGACGAGGCATTGGCAGTCCATTGCCGCGCGGAAAAAGCGGGGCGAGGTCTGGAAGTCGGCGCAAAGCTTTCATTCGCGCTTGTGCTACTCGGTTCATGCTGCATCCTATCAACAGAGCGCAGTCCCAATTTGAATAGCGCTCCAAAATCGACATGACAAAAACGAAGCGCTCTAAAGCAGCCAGTTTGGTCACGCTATCGATTTCGCATTCTCTTTGTGCCTCGCGTTGCCCTGCGCTCCAGAGCTCCCGTCTTTGACCGTTTCCAGCTAACGCAGGCGAAACAATCTTGATCGCGTTCTCGATTAGCCTACGCTTTATCCAGGATCGAACCCATTCCTTGAACACCGCCGGTTCTTTGAAAGCTGCGTCGACTGCCGATAGAAAGCACTGCTCAGACTCCTCGTGATTTGCTGTCAGTAAAAATGCGAGGAGATACAAGTGTTTCGTGTCGTTTCTAAATACGTCGCAGAAGTCAGCGTGCTTCGCATAGTCGGCCCGGAAATTTGTGATCTTCGGCTTGTTCGAACGAAACACGAGTCACCTTGTCTCTCCGCCAAAACTTTGTGAGAACCGAACTACTATTCGACGTTCACTTCCTGGCGGTCCGTTGTGCACAAGAATGAGCGAAGTCATGAATTGCGACCACACCAGACCTAGTAGTTTTCTCACTGCATTTTTCCGTAGGTGATCGATATCCCTGCTACAGATTTGATCGCATTCCTAGGACTACAGAAAAATGTAGGATACTGGCTATAGAACTTGGTGTTCCGCGAAAGCAGGAAACTCGGTAGGGTCACGGATGCGCTTAAACGGCATCCCAGCGTTTGTGGCCGGAGTTATTTAAAGACTCACAGATCTTGCAGCATTTCGCGGTGCATGTATGTTGTTCGGGAGAAGGAGCTCAGATCGGCCGTGAGCCCACTCGAAAAGCGGCGTGCAGACTCTGCTCCAAAAGCAGAGGCGTTGGGAGTTCCGCGACGCCATTTTCTGTCCCTTTTGTTATTTCTCTTCGCAGTAAGCTCGGTCTGGGCAGTCGATCCGTCCCGCCACATCTCCCAATACGCACACACCGCATGGAGGATTCAAGACGGAGTCTTTAGCGGCGCGCCGCATGCAATTACACAAACTACGGATGGATATCTGTGGATCGGAACAGAAGCCGGTCTGTTGCGCTTCGATGGCGTGCGATTCGTTCCGTGGACTCCTCCAGATGGTACGCATCTGCCGTCCTCTTATGTCTCTTCTCTTTTAGGCGCACGCGATGGCAGCTTGTGGATCGGGATGGAAGGTGGTCTGAGCCACTGGGACAAGCAGCACCTAACCACTTATCTGATCACGCCGGAACTCATCAATTCCATTATTGAAGATCACAATGGAACAGTCTGGTTCACACGTAGCCGAGGAAGCGATACGGCCGGAGGTCTTTGCCAGATCATTGGCACTGGCATGCGGTGCTATGGGAAGGCAGATGGACTCCCAGGTGCCGACTATGGGGCAGCTCTTATCGAGGATAGCCTGGGTAACTTTTGGCTCGGTTTCGATACAACGGTTTTTCGCTGGAAGCCAGGCTCATCGACTACGTTCATGTTAACGAAATTAAAGTCGCACGAAGGGATAGACGGGCCAAAGAGCCTTGCCGCCAGCCCCGATGGCTCCATATGGGTTGGAATAGACTTGCCTGGCCGGGGCTTGGGATTACAGCAACTGGTGCAGGGCGCCTGGAAGCCATTTGTCACGCCTGAATTGGATGGCAGTACTCTGGAAGTTCAAGCGTTGTTCTTGGACCGCGAAAATGCTCTTTGGATTGGGACAGCCAACCAGGGCATTTACCGCATTCTTGGCCGCAAGGTGGATCATTTTCGCGGTGCGGATGGTCTTTCCGGCGACTCCGTGCAACTGCAACTGAACGCGTTCTATGAGGATCGTGAAGGCAATCTGTGGGTTGCGACGACCAAAGGCATTGATTGTTTCCATGATGTTCCAGTTGCTACCTTTTCAACCCGCGAAGGACTAGCCACGCCAGAGGTGGATTCTGTTCTCGCCGCACGAGATGGCACTCTCTGGATAGGAGGTGATGGTGCTTTGGGTGCCATTCATCAGGACGGGCCGTCTTCGGTTAAAGCCGGGAAAGGCTTGCCGGGGAATCAGGTTACGTCACTGCTCGAAGATCATGCGGGACAGCTGTGGGTCGGCGTAGATCACACAATGTCGATTTACAAGAACGGAAAGTTCAGTAGGATCGACAGGCGCGATGGCAGGCCGATCGGACTAGCTGTCGGGATGACGGAAGATGTAGACAACAACATCTGGGTTGAGACTGTTGGTCCTCCCAGGACGCTCATTCGGATTCACGATTTCGAAGTGCAAGAAGAGTTTCCGGTGCCGCAGATGCCGGCGGCCCGCAAAGTAGCGGCCGATCCCGGCGGCGGTATCTGGTTAGGTCTAATGAATGGCGATCTGGCTCGATATCGGCAGGGCAAGACAGAAACCTTCCCTTTCAAGCACGGGGAGGACTCTCGCGTAAGTCAGCTCATTGTGAATTCCGATGGTTCGGTATTAGGAGCAACACCGCTAGGAGTTGTCGCATGGAGGGAAGGAAAACAGCAGACTCTCACAGTCCAGAACGGCCTTCCTTGCGATACCGTGTATGCACTCATTGAGGACGACCAACGGGCTCTTTGGCTATACACGCAGTGCGGGCTCGTCGAAATTGCAGGTGAGGAATTGCAACGATGGTGGGGACAGCCTGACGTCACGGTGCAGCTTAAGATTCTTGACGTATTTGATGGTGTCCAACCGGGCCGTGCCCCTTTTGAGGGAGCCGCAAGATCTCCCGATGGACGGTTGTGGTTTGCAAATGGTCACGTGCTGCAAATGATCGATCCGGGTCATCTCAGTAGGAATGCACTACCTCCGCCGGTTCATGTTGAAGGGCTTATTGCCGACCGAAAGAACTATCCTCCTGACAAGGATCTTCGTCTTCCTCCGCTTACACGTGATCTCGAAATTGACTATACGGCGCTGAGCTTTGTAGTTCCGCAGAAAGTGCGCTTTCGCTACAAGCTGGAGGGCCGCGATACGGCCTGGCAGGAGCCAGGAACAAGGCGGCAAGCGTTCTATAGCGACCTTCGTCCAGGGAAATACAGGTTTCGCGTGATCGCATGTAATAACGATGGCGTCTGGAACGAAGCCGGCGCCATGTTGGACTTCAGCGTCGCGCCGTCGTGGTATCAAACAAACTGGTTCCGAGCGCTGTGCATTATCTT
>DATNKA010000877.1:0-2083 GCA_035603655.1 Candidatus Acidiferrales bacterium
CCTGCAGCGCGTTGTAGTCGGATGTGCCGATGTTGCGCCACGCGTAGAGCGAAGCGAACTGGTCATGGTAAAAGGCATACGGCCCGAGCTTGCTGTTGGGAAGTGCCGGGCTCAATCCTGTAATGCTCGCCGGCAGATCCATCTCGAACAGAGAGAAAGTCTCGTTGTGCGGGAAGCAATTCCATAGCTCGTAGATGTTCTGTGTAGCAGAAGGTGCGGCGGGATAGCTCCCCGGTGCACAGTCCAGGGGTGTACCGCTCGCCTGGTTGTGGAGCTGGCTTTGAGTTACTGTGCTCCAGGCAGGGAAAAGGTGCTCAAAAAATGGAACGGGCTGGATCGCATTGACATCGGTATTGGCGGCAGCGGCCTTCGAGAGCATTGTCGCGGCTTGAAAATATTTCGTGCCGCTGGAAGGATCGGTCAGATTCGTCGGCATGGCCAGATCGACCTGCATGGGCAGTCGTCTTCCAACGCTGCCTACATAAGCAATCTGAAGCGACGATCTAGCCGTGATTTGCCTCTGGATCGAGAAATTGAAAACGTGCGAATACGGAGTCTTCAGCGTTTGGTCGAGCCCCCAGTTGATGGCGAAAGCGCTATTGCTGGGCGTCACCGGAAAGCCTCCCGACGGCGCAGGGCCAAACAAACAGCCCGGATCATTCAGTGACGGACACGGGGGCGGCAAGCAGGACTGCCCGGACGCTCCCGGAACGAGGCAAGTAAACCGCGGAGCGTTCGAGGGCGACACCACCCCGGCCGGATTTCCCAGATCGGTGGAGAGGCCGAAAGAGCCGTGCTGGTCAAAGCTGTTTACGATCGGAATGCCGAAGTGGTCGTACGTGATGCTGTAGCCGGCTCGTACAGAGAACTGATCTTTCTTTCCCAGAATCTTTGAGACCCAGCCGTCGCCCGTGTCTGGCGCCCAAGCCACGGCGATGCGCGGCGAGAAATCTTTTTTATCCCAGTTCCACAATCCCGGACCATGATTGACGGGCCCGCCAAGGACGAAAGAAATCTCCCCGGCGTTATTGGCTGGCTCACCTTGCGTAGCTAGCTGGGCAGAGTGGTTGAACCACTGAGCTACATTTTGATTCGTGCAGCCACCTCCTGTGGCCTCTACGCAAGGCGCGACCTGATATCCGTTGGTTTCATAGGGCGGAGCTTCGAGCACCCAACGCAGGCCGTACGTCAGTGTTAGCCGCGAATTGACTCGCCAGGCATCCTGCCCGTAAAACTCGTAGTCGTTGATGGCATAACGGCGCTTGATGGCTTGCCCTTGTGGCAGAGCGTTGCCATTGCGGGCGAAGTTGTAGATGCCGTCACCCTCGGGGAAAATTCCTAACAGAATCGTGGCCGCGCTGTCGTAGTTCGGACCGAAGCTCGGGTCCACCGACGGATAGCCGTTATTGCCCGGATCCAGCGGGCTCGACGTGTTGGCAATTCCTCCCGTATTCAGATAGACCGCGTTGGTTTGAACATCAGAGAACGAGTTTGCATAGCTGGTGTGATTGTTGCGAATCAGAAAGAAATCAGCGCCGAACTCGAAGGTGTGATTCTTGTGAGTCCAGTTCAAACTGTCGGTGAGTTGGTTGACGGGCACAAAGTAGATGGTGGAACGAGTGAAAGGGTCAAGATCGGAAAGCCCATTCAGAAAAACTCCTGGATTCTGCGAGACGCCGGCGTTCTGTCCTCCCTGGCGAATGTAGCCCCAGTGAAAATTGTTGACGAGCCTGGGATTAATGAGCGAAGTCACGCCAACGGTTATGCCCCTACTATCGTCCACCCCCGTCGTAGCTGCGGGCTGTCCGGGAAACTCCTGGTCTCCGGGATTATTTTGATTCTGCGTCTGCCCGCGCACGAAAAGGGTTTCCGAACCGTTGCTATTCAGGTTCCAATCGGCCTTCAGAATGTAGGTGTTCCATTTGGCGTCGGCGTTCGAGGAAAAGCGATAGCCCAGTATGTTCAACCCATCGCCTGCGTTTTCGTTGGCTGGCTGATATTGGTTGAGGATGCCCAGTATGCCCGCACTGGGCCCGATTCCGAGCGGGTCGATGCCTGTGATCTGGCTTGGGTTCAGTGCATA
>DATNKA010000878.1:0-3277 GCA_035603655.1 Candidatus Acidiferrales bacterium
CGGCGTTGAAGCGTGACACCATGCTCCGCGGAACTTCGCGATCGATCTGATCTAATCGGAAGGCCTTTCGGCGTGCGGGAGGCGGGAAAAACCAGCGACAGACCGATGGATGCCGTTAGCACGCCAACGATCACACCGCGAGGGATATTGTGCTGGGGAAATGCCCTGCCAAGCCGCGTTGAGCCAGGACATCTTCAGTCCAACGAAAATCAGAATGAACGCCAAGCCATAACGCAAGAGGTGGAATCTCGCAAAGGCGCCGGCAAGAAGAAAATACATCGCGCGCAGCCCAAGAATAGCGAACACGTTCGATGTTAGACCACCAACGGCACGGTATCCTTCCAAAAGTGAGATTAACCATTCTTGCTTCTTTACATAGGTACAACTGAGAGATATCTAATCGCTCTCACTTCTCCAAGACCCGCCAAGGCATCGCAATCGTCACAATGTGGGCCGTCTTTCGTTGGCTCCCGGAAGGTAGCCCCGCTGATCGTAAAGAAGGGGAACCGTGACCTTTCCTTTCAGGGAGGGGCGCAGGTCCTGCTGTGTTTCCCCTGGCCTCCGGAATGTCCGATCCCCCCGGTAACCCATCAACACTTCCTCGGCAATCACTCACCCCCCCAGCTCCAACTCGTTTTGCAACCGCCGGAGTTTCTCCTGCGTTTTCTCGTAGTCGAGGAACTTGTCTACGGTCTGCTTCATGTCCTCTGAGCCGTCCGCGATTGCCGTGAGATGGTCTCGGTATTCTGGGACAAAGTGACGACCTTGATTTTCGTTCAGGTAAATGATGGCCGCCTGGGTGCTGGCCGCCACCTTCGCTGCGTGAGAAGTCACCTCGGTAATAGCTTGTTCCTGCCAGGGAAGCACAGCGTAACGTATCTGCTGCAGCTCAGCAGTGCGTTCTCCCACCGCGTTGATGTGGCCCTTGACTTTGTTCAAGTAAAAGGTATGGCTCTGCCAGCTATATTGGAAGTTCCCGGCGAACGTCCTCAAGATGTCTGCATGCCGTGTTAGCTCTGCGGCCTCTTTTTTAATCTCGGCGAGGAGCGTTGACGCCCGCCCAGACAGATACGCCAAGTCGTCCGTTTCCGACGCTACAGGTGATGGGGCAGGCGGAGAAGCAAAGACCGATCCGGTCCCAAGAAGCGCAACTGCTGCAAGAGCTATGATCATCCGTTTCAAGATAGTTCGCATTTTCGATTCCTCGATTTCTATTTTTTCTGACGCACAGGCTGACCGACGACTTCCTAACAAGTGTTGACCAGCCCGCGCACCAGTGTTTTCAACTTTCAGGGGTGAGCATAGAAGGGAAAGTGACGGCTGGCTATCCCGACGAAAGGGTATTTAGAGGCCTCAAAATCAGTGACATGTTAGTTGGCCACTCCGGTAGGACCCGCGAATTCACCCGCTTGAATGGTCCGAGTTGGAACTAAAACTCTCACCTACGCTTTGCGCTTTCGGCGATGACCTCGATCCCAGAGGCGCAAATTCTTGACCACAAGGACCGTCCGGATCGTCTTCAATCTGTGCGGAGAAAAATAGAAGAGTGGAAGATCCTCCAAGGTGTGGCGTTGCTTAGATACAGCAGCCAGGCCTGCCGAGTTTGCAGCAGGCCCCGCGTGTGGTCTAGTCACGACGTCGGAAGCGACCATCAGCTTGTTTTTCACTCTGAATACGCCGGGTACCGAGTTCGCCTGGATGTAGGCGATCTGCCGATCACCTTCATTCAGGACGACTCCGGCAAGTTCGACACTTCCGTTTTCGACGATAATCCGAATGGGACCTTGCGGATCGAGCGCGTACTTCTGAAAGCCGGAGTGGCCGCAGACAGCGCGCGCCAACCGCACTCGGAGCTCGTCATCGAAGTTGGAGACGGGAGCGACGTCAATCTCATTAGTGACGTCTTTCGCGCCGGGAGTCGTTTCGACAATCTCGATCGCGGAGCTGCGATCCGGGTAGTCTCGCACCTTGCCGCTTGGCGCGCCCCAGCAGGATGACATCGGTCGGTTCATCAGTAAGGGCTCAATTTCAAACCACTACAGGGGCTCTACCCCTTGAAAAGAACAGGTCTCCAACGTTAGTCTGTCAGTCTGCTATGATTGCCGTCCTCAGGAGAAGAGGTGTCAGACTATAGACGTGGCAGCTCTTGAGAATGCAAAGATCGGCTCGGGAGCAATCCTGCTGAGCAAGCGTTTCTCGACAGAATAATTGGCACGAAGAATCAGCGAAGGTCAACAGAACGAAGTTGATCTGAACGGTAAGGCCGAGGCCGCCCTCAACTCTGGATAACTTTGGTAGTCCTCGTTGCATGACTGGCGCCGTAATGCTACCGTTCGTCGTTACAATCGAATGGCGATGTCAAGCATTAAGACGCTCACGGGACTTCGCATCGCAGTTGGCGCCCTTTTTCTCATCTTTGGTGAGTACAAAGTTGTCGGCACACAGTTTACGCTTGGCGGCGGATTTCAGTATTGGATCAACCGCTTTCTTCAAGACGGAGCGTATCCGTTCATGGTTCCCGTCCTGAAAAACTTCGTTCTTGCCCATGCTACGCCGATCGCGTTCCTGGTGGCCTACGGTGAGCTAGCGATCGGAATCGCGCTCGTGCTTGGGATTCTGGTACGTCCCGCGAGCATTTGCGGCGTAATTTACATGTCCACTTTGTTGTTTTCGGCCAATTATCCAGGCCTGCATGCGGCTTTTTGGCAGTACTTCGGCGCCTCTTTGGAACACCTGGTTCTGGCGTTCTGCTTCGCCGCATTTGCCTTGATCAAGCCGGAGGAGACTCTGTCGATACGTACGTACATGCGCGGGTCGACATAAAGTGTGAACAGCTCTCACGCCGACCTTCCGCGGCGTCATCGAAACATCGAAACGACGACTGACCCACACTCACTACTGTCCGGCTAAATGTCGAAGACACCCAGTTGGTTAACGTTTTCGGTGAATTCTGCGTCTGCGTCGGGAGCCTGAAGAGCGCGTAAATGGGTGTTTTCTCGAAAAGTGTGACGCTCAGAATTTGTAGCGCTCGGGAAAGGCTGGCCGCCAGACTCAGCCGCTTCCGAACGATGGCGACCAGCTAAATCAACACCGCGATCCAGATCTGGGTCTTCACCGCATTCCCGCTGGCGCTGTAGAAGGCCTTAATGCGTAGATGCTGCTTGATCCACTTACTGCCGATTGTTCAATGCCTCGGCCGACGGGGGAAGATACATTAGATACACGTGCGCAACATTCGCAGCAGTTTGAACGACTTCTATGAAGTTTTCCCGGACGA
>DATNKA010000879.1:0-2578 GCA_035603655.1 Candidatus Acidiferrales bacterium
TCGGGACCTTCATGATCGTGGTATGTATCCGCGTGATTTCCTTCGCGATCTTTGCCTTCTTCTCATCGGACACAAATCCATCTTCGGTGATAGCGGTGTACAACGGCATTTGTTTTTGCCCTCCAAACGAGACGCCCACGGATATAACCGCAACGCGCTCCAAGTACACCAATTCTCTAAGACTGATATGCAAGAGAGAGGCACAGTTTCGCTCCTCTGCGGGCTTTACGAACGTCCGTTTGGAACGAGGATCAGCTTCTTGTTCACAAACTCTTCCAGACCAAGGTTGGAAAGTTCCTTGCCATAACCGGAGCGCTTGACTCCGCCGAAAGGCAGATCGGGAGCGCTGACATCGGGATAGTTGATGAAGACCATGCCGGTATCCATACGGCTCGCCACCCGCTTGGCCCTTTCGATGTCTGAGCTGTAAACCGAACCGCCGAGGCCAAATGGCGAATCGTTGGCGATCGCAATGGCTTCTTCCTCATCTTTGGCTGGAAAAACCAGCGCGACAGGCCCAAAAAACTCCTGCTTGTAGGCGGGGTTGTCGGAGGTCACGTTGGTCAAAATAGTCGGCTCCAGGAAGGCCCCGACTTCGCCGGCGCGCTGGCCACCAAGGGCTATCTGCGCTCCGTGACTCGTGGCCTCCTGAATCTGTCGTAGGATGAGCTGCAGAGCCGCATCGGACGAGAGTGGTCCCAAGGTTACCGTTTCATCGAGCGGGTCCCCTAGCTTCAGCTTCTTGGCTGCGGCGATGAAGCGGGGAAGGAATTTGTCCAGCATCGATTTGACTACGATGAATCTCTTTGCTCCGATGCACGTCTGCCCGTTGTTTCCGAACCGACCTAGGATCGCCATGGCTACGGTATGGTCCAGATCAGCATCTTCCAAAACGACGAACGCATCACTGCCGCCGAGCTCCATCGTCGATTTCTTAAGGTTTTTCCCGGCACGTGAGGCCAGCGCCTCTCCTGCACGTTCGGAACCGGTGAGAGCGATACCCTTCACCCGCGGGTCGTCGATCAGAGCTCCAGATTGATCATTGCTCAGGAACAGATTGGTGTAGACACCTTCGGGTACGCCGGCCTCCCGAAGAACCTGTTCAAAGGCCAATGCACATTGGGGAACGCCAGGCGCGTGTTTGAGGAGCATCACATTGCCGGACATCAGATGGGGACCGGCAAAGCGAGCCAGCTGATAATAAGGATAGTTCCAGGGCTGAATGCTGAGAAGGACGCCGAAGGGCGAATACTCGAGTCGAGCGTCACCCATGGCAGAGTTGAGCTTCTTCGGTGCGAGGAAGACTTCGGCATTGTCGGCGAAGTACTGCATGATGGAAGCGCTCAGTTCCACTTCGCCTCGGCTCTCGGCGATCCTCTTTCCCATTTCCAATGTGGCGAGGCGGGCGAGATTCTCCTTCTTTTCAAGAAGGATTTGAGCGGACTTGGCAATAATCTTCGAACGCTCTCTGAACGGCCGTGCGGCCCAAGCGTGAAATGCCTTATCCGCTGTCGCCAACCCATTCCACATCTGCTCGTCGGTATGCTCAGTAAAAGTCTTGAGTGCTTCTCCGGTTGCTGGATTGACGCTGCGGTATGGCAAGCTTGGCTCCTTCTTATTTCGAACCCATTCCTCAAACCGCCTGCTACCACGAATGTGCAAGCATCGTGCCAAGTCAGTGATCCGCCGGGCAATTGGTAAATGATTGAATTGAGACGACAGGAATAGCAAATTGGAAAACGGCCTTATCCGCCAGCAATGAAAGTTCTGTCACTGTCAATAACGCGTCAATTTTATTGAGCACAGGATTGACGAGACCTTCAACATCCGGAACGACAGACAGTAAAAGTTCCGATACTTTCGGGGTCTGTATCAGATGCTCGGACCTAGTCCCGAAGATAGACTTGGAAATTCTGAGCTAAGTCACAAGAGAAGGAGCAGGCCTTCCTTTCAGAACTGCATCAATGTTGTCCAGCGCCTGCATGCCCATGGCCGTTCGCGTCTCGATGGTGGCTGCACCTAAGTGTGGCAGCAGGAATGTGTTCTTCAGCGACAGATATCCCGGATTCAGCTTCGGTTCTCCCTCTTACGTGTCCAAGCCGGCGGCTGCGACTTGGCCACTCTTGAGGGCAACAATCAGATCCTCATCGGCCACCATGCCACTTCTGGCGGCGTTCACAACGATTGCGCCTCGCGGCAAGCACGTAATTGCTTTTGCGTCGAGGAAGTGGCGGGTTTGCTTTGTTTCGGGTGCGTTTAAGCTCAGAAATGGGCTCACTCTGAGCAAATTACAGGGGTTATCGTGGAATATCGCGTCTTTTTCAATTTCGGGAGACAAGCGATGAGGATCGTGGTAGTGGATCTTCATCCCAAAACCGCGAGCGCGTTTTGCAACCGCCTGCCCGATCTGCCCCATTCCGTAAATTCCCAGAATCTTCCCGGTGAGTTGCCAGCCCAACAGCGCCGTTAGGTCGGATGGATTCCAGCTTCCACTCCGGACCACTTGCAGGGCTTCATACGCTCGTCGCGATGCGCCTAACAACAACAGCAGGGTGATGTCTGCGACCGCATCTGTCGA
>DATNKA010000880.1:0-6412 GCA_035603655.1 Candidatus Acidiferrales bacterium
GGCTTTGTCATTTTGGTCCAGCTCTGAAAGTCCCTAAGTTCCTGCTTCGGTTTCTGCGTGAAAAGGTTGTACGCAAGCCGAATAGACAACTCTCCATTGCGGTGCAGTTCGTTCACAACGCCGTAATCGTCGGGATAGTTCTGAAAGCCGCCGCCTGCATCAATGACACTGGTGATTCCAAAGCGATTCAATTCGCGGAAGAACAACCGTGAAGAATTAAGCTGATCCTCACGTGAAAGTTTCGGACTCTTCGCGAGGGTGGAGTAGAGAATATTTGCATTCGGCTTCGCGATCAGAAGACCTGTGGGGTTGCCGTGATGATCGCGTTGAACTTCACCGGCCGGAAAGTCCGGGGCATTCTTGTCATAGCCCAAAGTACGAAGCGCCGCTCCGTTCAGTAGTGCTCTGTCATACAAATGCATCACGAAGACCGGTGTGTCCGGCGCTGCTGCATTGATCTCATCGAGCGTAGGCATCCGGCGTTCGGCGAACTGAAACTCTGTCCACCCCCCGATCACTCTGACCCACTGTGTAGCAGGCGTCCGCGCCGCCTGGTCTTTCAGCATGCGCAGAGCGTCGGCGAGTGAAGGAACACCATCCCACCGCAACTCGAGGTTGTAGTTGAGTCCGCCGCGAATCGGATGCATATGCGAATCATTCAGTCCGGGAATAACGGTGCGCCCTCGGCCGTTGATGACACGGGTCGTTGGACCGCTTAAACGCAGAATCTCTTCATTGCCCCCGGTGGCGGTCACCCTTCCATTAGAAATCGCGACCGCCTCGACAAACGAGGGCACGTTATTCGTGGCGATCTTGGCGTTGTGCAAGATGATTTCAGCAGACACGCGAGCCTCCTTCTTTGTTTTCTATCGTTGCGAGAAAGGGGCGGAAGCAAAGTTCCGCCCCTGTGTTTTCACTTGTGCGCTGCAGCAGCAGTGGGAACGATGTATTCGGGGAACTTGGTGGCCGGAGCTCCGTGTACCATCGTGTATGCGTACTCGACACCGATTCCGTAGGCTCCGTAATGGTTCTTCACAATGTCCATTACGGCGTCGTAAGTTTGCTTGTGAGCCCAGTCGCGCTGCCACTCCAGCATGGTTGAGAGTGACGTCACGGGTTTTGCCCCCGCCTGAATTACTCGCTTCATAGCGTTGTCATGAGCGAGTTGACTCACGTCACCGCAGCAATCTTCCACCACGTAGACTTCGTAGCCGTCGTGGATCGCCTGGACAGTCGGAAGCGCAACACAGGTCTCCGTCCAAAGGCCGGCAATTAGAATCTTCTTGCGTCCGCTTTTTTCGATCGCTGCGACAAAGTTTTGGTCGTCCCACGAATTCATGGATGAACGCTCGATGGGCTCCTGGCCCGGAAATACGGCTCGCAGCTGCGGCCACATGTTCCCGCTGAAGGACTTCGTCTCGACCGTGGTCAAAATCACAGGTACATCGAACACTTTTGCGGCTTTTCCGATTGCCACGGCGTTGTTGATGATTCCTTGGCGATCGAAATTGCTGGTTCCAAACAGCATTTGGCCCTGATAGTCGATCAGCGCCACTACGCAATTGTCCGGCGTCAAGAGTCCCTTCTCACTCAGTTTGTGACGATTTCCGTTTGATGAATAACTCATTCATTTCTCCTTCTTGTACTGGCGATGCCAGCAGTCCTAAGTTGATCGCGAGGAATCGCGACCGGAGCGAGAGTTGCGGAGTGGTTGGTCCGGCAAGGTTTCTTCGCAAATGCGTTGCGCTATAGCTTGCACATCTAAGGTGTGAAAAATAACTCTGCACCTTCGCTCACGAACATTTGCGTTTGCACGAGCAGGGCCAAACTGGAACGGTGGCTCTCAACGAACAACTTCACAAGATACGAGGTCGCAAGCCGCACATTGCCATGAGTCAAAGCGTGAAGAAGAGTCATGTCATACATCGCGTCATGAAGATGACGCGTGAGATGGGACACCTTGGGTCGGTTTCGCGAGAAGGAAACGACAATGTGTTCAACTGCCCCGGCCGATGGCGAGTAAATCTGATTTCCATCTCCCTCGCACGTGATGGCAGATGAATTGCTTTGATACACGGCGACGTGGCACTGAACAACAGTGAACCGCAGGCTTGAAGTTCGTGCGGAAATCGGTGGATACACCGTGAATAGCATGTGAGCATAACCACTCTTCGGCGCATGCTCAATAACGACCCCGGAATGGAACCGGAAGTCTGACAGTCGAGGGAACCAATGAAGACAGGTAACGTGTTGCGGCGAGTCTACGGTGTGACGGCAGCAGTCATAGGGGTGCTCTTCTTTTTCATCATTGTCGGAGTGTTCGGCTTGCCATTGGCGATTGCCGGGCTGGCAGTATTCGTACTCGGCGCTGTTGTTGTCTGCCGCGTATTCCCAGTTGAGGGTGCGAGATTATGAGACTCGATCCTTCCATTCTCGCGAGAATTCAATTTGCCTTTACAGTGAGCTTTCACATCATTTTCCCGACGATGTCAATCGGGCTTGCTTCCTTCCTGGCGGTGATCGAAGCGCTCTGGCTGAAAACCAAGAACCCCATATACCTCCAGATCTATCGGTTTTGGCTGAATATTTTCGCTATGGGCTTCGGGATTGGTGTTGTCACGGGAATTGTGCTTTCGTTCGAGTTTGGTCTCGGATTCGCTCGCTTCGCACAGATGGCTGGACCGGCTATTGGTCCCTTGATCGCACTAGAGGTCTTGACCGCGTTCTTTCTGGAGGCAGGCTTCTTGGGAATCATGCTCTTTGGTCTTAATCGCGTCGGTTCGAAGCTGCACTTTTTCGCAACCTGCATGGTGGCTCTGGGTACGCTTCTATCGGCTTCGTGGATTCTTTCCGCTAACAGTTGGATGCAGACACCGGCTGGAGTCGCAATTCATGATGGCCAATTGACCGTCGTGAACTGGCGTCACGTGTTGATGAATCCATCCTGGCCCTACCGACTACCTCACATGTTGACAGCGGCCTACCTAACGGCATCGTTCATGGTCGCGGGAGTAGGTGCTTGGTATCTGTTGCGCGACAAGCACCAGGATTTTGCACGGAGGACTGTCGCTCTGGGAACCACCTTCGCGACAGTCTTGATCGCCGGACAGGTTTTCATCGGAGACATTGTCTACGGCACGATGCTCAAGCACCAACCGTCAAAGATGCAAGCGGCCGAGGGCTTCTGGGAAAAACAATCACAATCGCCGGCACCGTACTACTGGTTCATAATCCCGGACCAAGAGAATCAGCGAAATCGGTTCGCGCTGGGAACACCCGTTCTCGGAAGTATCTGGCTGACTCACAGCCTCAAGGGACGTGTCGAAGGTTTGAAAAATACACCACGCGAGCTCCAGCCCAGAATGGCACTCGTATTTTTTGCATTTCGAATCATGTACTGTTTGGCGATGCTCATGTTCGCCGTGGGAGTCGCTTCACTTTGGTTGCGATTCCGTGGGACCCTCTTCAAGTCTAGGAGGTTTCTCTGGATGCTGGTTTTCATGACCCCATCCGGGATTATCGCGACATTGGCGGGGTGGTATGTGGCAGAGACTGGCCGACAACCATGGGTCATCTATGGCATCCTGAGAACGGTCGACGCAGTATCTCCGGTTCCTGCGCAAGCTCTCCTGTCGACTCTGATCGCGTTCGTCTGCGTGTACGCGGTCTTCATCACTGCCTTCCTGATCTTTACATTACGCATTATTCGCCCGCGGGCCTGTGGAAGCTCCGGTCTACGCAGAAGCGTCTGGTTCTATAAAGAACGCATTCCGGCCGTACGTGCTAGACAGCCCGAGACGATTGGCGGATAACCAGTTCTCGGAAAGGAATTGAAAGAAATGGATCTTCCATTGCTGTCGGCTTCCTTCGTGGCGTTCGCACTTACGCTTTACGTGATCCTGGACGGCTTTGACTTAGGAGTAGGGATATTACTCCTATTCCAGCCAGCGAAAGCATCACGTGATCACATGGTGGACTCGATTGCACCAACCTGGGACGGCAACGAGACTTGGATCATCATGGCCGGTGTGACACTGCTCGCTGCATTTCCAATTGCATATTCAATTTTGTTACCAGCCTTCTATCTCCCGGTGATACTCATGCTTCTTGCGTTGGGATTTCGAGGCGTTACATTCGAGTTCCGCGTGCAATCAAAAGGGCATCGTCGTGCGTGGGACGTTGCATTCGGGGTTGGCTCGCTAGTTGCTGCGCTGATGCAGGGACTGATTTTGGGTGGCCTCATGCAGGGGGTGACGGTCCAGGACCGGCATTTTGCGGGAAGTGTTCTGGATATCTTTCACCCTCTACCCATAATCAGTGGCATCACCCTTCTGTTCGGCTATGCCGTACTTGGAGCGGGATGGCTCAAACTGAAATCGAACATGTCGCTGCAACACTTTGCGAGTGGTTCCCTTCGTGTTTCTGCTCCGGCCTTTGCTGTTTTATTCGGCATAGCTTGCATCTATGCGGCCAGAATCCAGCCATGCGTTCGTGCGCAGTGGGCGTCACATGGGATCGCTCTTGCTTGCCTTGTTGGTTTATTTGCTATTGCGGCAGGAACGTTAACAACACTTCCCGAAAAGAATAGGAACGTACTGCCGTTCTCGCTCGGCCTATTGCTCTTTCTCGTGGGTATCGCAGGAACGGCTCTTATTGTATTTCCAGAGATCGTGCCGTTCAGTGTGTCAGTTTGGGATGCAGCATCATCCTCCACCAGCCAGGGATTGGTGATAATTGGCGCCGCTTGTGTCACTCCGGTAGTGCTCGCGTATTCCGCGTTTGCATATTGGATTTTTCGGGGCAAGACACCTGAGAACGGATGGGAAGCATGAGGACGCAGCGGCGCCAAATTCTGTGGTTCTGTGCAATTTATGGATTGTCCCTGGGGACCGTCGCTCTTTTAGCGATGGTCGTCCGAATCGTACTGATATGGACAACTTGAATGATTGCTAGTCCCAACCTGTGCAATGGGATCCCGCATAAGCCTCGTTTCTCCACCGCCGGCGAGACAGGTTTGTTCAATCATTCCGTTTCTCTTGCAGTAGCCCACGCAAGTCTCGGGGTAGCCTCAACACGTAGAGCGGCTGGTTGTGGCGAGCCCGGTTGCTTCCTCTTTATAGGAAGGGAGTCGAAGTTGTGACCAGTACAGAGGTGGACAGTCAACCAGTTCTTTATTCCGAAGTCTCTGGGACGATTGCTTCGTTACGAGAGCATTTTGAGGTCGTGCGTCGCGGTGAAATATATCGTGTGCGCGGACGCCTGAACAATCTGAGCTCTGACCAAGAGGATATTGTGGAATCGCTGAGTCGTAGCATTATAGAAAGGGTGCTCCAGGAGCCGGTGGCAATGTTGTTGAACGCTACTAAAGCCCATCAGTCTGCCTTTATCGTCAAGACGGTGCGCAGGATTTTCAATCTGCCAACGTAAGATCAACGTGCGCATTCAAGGGACGGCCCGAAAATGGGGAAAGCAGCTTGCGTGCGCTCGCATTGATTTCAGCGCAGCGCACTGAGCGAAACCCGATGACTCTTAAACTCGAGAGCTACCTAACCGGGGGTTAGCTGCTGGCGGCTAGCGGAACACTCGTACATAAGAAGCATGGGTTGGAGACATCTGCTGACATATTCGAGGTGGAGAAGCCTCCTGCAGTTATTTCCCGGTTGTGTGCATCGGAAGCGATCTGGCGGGCCGCTGCAGCCTGTTCGAGTGTGATTCCATGCTCCTGGATGAAGGCAATGAATTCGTCCGTGGCCGAGGCTTGGATGTGATTTGTGTACTCGGTCGTCTGATCGTCAAGTTTTCGCGCGCTGAGCGTCCTCTCCACCTTCACTTGGGTGCGTCCGTTCTTGTTGATCGCGTCCGATATCGACACCATGCGGCAGAGCGTAGGTCCCTTCACTTCGGCCACATAGTGCTGCACGATGAGCGCATCGCCAATAGTCTCCACATTGATAGACATGGTCCTGCCGTTGTCCGTGGTGGAAGTGTCGGCTGCGATATGCGCATGAGAGCAGCGCTGATACTCAGCGTCGGGAAGCGTCAAGAGCCACTCGGCGATGTTCACCTTCTCAAGAGGGACGTGCCTGATGGCGGTAACAGTAGAATCGGAGAGCATTCGGTCACTGGTCATGGTTTTCTTCTTTCCGGTTATTGAGTTCCGCGTGGCGGTGGAGCACCGTATCAGTCGAGTCCATTGCAGTTCCCGGATCGCCTTGCGAAGCAACGGATCAGCCGGAGCGTGTGGCTGCGCGCTGGCCTTCATTTCATGCTGACTTTTTTTCCGGTGCGGGAAAAGGAATGATCTTCGCGCGTCGTTCGGGCGGAATCCACTTTCCCCTTTGTTTTCGGAATCTGTCAGGTACATAGAACTCAATCACAATTGCCATTGCTGTCACCATTCCCAACCACACTC
>DATNKA010000881.1:0-2839 GCA_035603655.1 Candidatus Acidiferrales bacterium
TTATGAGGTATCTAGTTCACGCCTGTGTTAAGCCCGGTCGAGCAGACAGTCTTCTTAAAGCCATCCAGAGTGAAAAGCTTGGCCAAGGCTCCGTGGCCGAGGGCGAGTACCTGCGCAATATGCGCGAGGCGCGCGTCGAGACCGGAACGGTGCGTTGGGTCGAAGTCTGTTATTGTCCCACGCCGCTCCTAGAGGAGCGGTCTTATTGGGAAGAGTACTTTGATCTCAAGCGAGTGCAAGACGCACACGACCGCCGCAAATGTCGCGACCAGAACGGTGAAGAACCATGGGCGTGCGGCAATTGTGATTGCAGTGCGAGGTTGGAGCAGCGGCTGAAAGCTACGGGCGCGCCCTTCCGGGAGTCGCTCGGTCTGCGAAAACAATAGCTTCCAACAAGGCTCCACCAAGTCTCAAGCAGTATCGGCGCAGCCTCGCAAGTCGTTTTCCGGGACGTTACCGAATATCCACCTCGTGAAAGCCAAAGCCCCGCAACATGCTCGAGATTGTGGCTCGCGCATTGTCGCCAGCGGTTCTTAGAATGCCATCCTGCAGCGCGGCTTGCTCGAGCTGGCGTTCAGCCTCTTCGCGGACTTCGCTTTCGAGATTGGGATCCGGAGAAGAGAACAACCCCGTGTCGCGAGAATATACTCTTGTCTTCGCATTATCGATTCGCGTGCTGAAGACCTCGGCCGTCGGCAGGTGAATCAAAACCTTCTGCCCTTGTATCTGGACATCGCCGGGCCTTAGACCAGCGAGATTGATGCCCCCCACCACTTCCCCGTGAACAACCAGCAGCAGCCGGTCGCCCGCCAGAAATTTAGGCAGATAAGCATTGGGGTGCTCCCCAGAAATAATTTTATCCATCGTATAGCTCACGGTTTCCAGACGCTGAAGCTGCTGAATTTGACGAACGACCGTGGGCTGATCCACATTGATCCGGATGTGTCCGCCGCCCAAAAGGCTCATCAGGTGCGACAAGCCGAAGCCGGTCGACAACCACAGAAATCCTGCCAGTAAGAATGCAAGAATCACGCCCAGGAAAATGCCAGCGATCAAGGAGGGCATAATCCTCGACGGGCCTTGAACCCGGGGAAGTTCCGGTTCTTCGGTGTGCACTGAATTGTTAGTCGCCATCGGTTTCGCTACCCTTTAGTGTAGACGAAGGCAAAGCAGCGCGTTCACCAAGCCTGAAATGCGTTACGTCTCGCCCGCAGGAATGAGCTCGCCCGGATCACGGTTTCACCGAACTGTTGGAACTCTCATCGCGCTTGTGCTGCTCCAGCCACAACAGGTCCTCCAGCAAGTAGTATTGTCCGTAAATCAACATCGCATCATTGGGGCGGAGGCTGCAGCCATGGCGCAGCACCCCCGGCGGGGTTTGATCATCGTCTCCGACGGGGGTCAAATACCGGTCGATGAGCGATTGCACGATTCGTTCTCCCGCTTCCCGATAGCCCTTGGCGCGTGTGCTATCGGCTGTAACAAGGGAAAGATGGAACAACCCTCCCGCGATAATTCCAGCTGCCGAAGAGTCGCGATTCCGAAAGCGCACGCCTTGATCGTCAAAGTCGTACCACGGCACAGAGTCCTCCGGCAGGTTCTCGATAGCATAATCCGCTACCCGCTGGGCAGTCGCCAGGAACAACGGCTCATGCGTCTCCGCGTACGCCGACGAGAAGCCATACAACGCCCAACCGAGTCCTCGTGACCATGTGGTGTCGGCGCCAAAGCCTTGATGGGTGTGGGCAAAGACCCACTGTCCCGGGGCTGCGATATTCGCAAGCGGAAGGTCCGCCTCCTTGGCCACGCCGTGCACGATAAAGTTCTGCCTATTGTCACCGGGGTTGTAATGAACCGACTGAAACACGGAGCCATCCGGACGCACATACCACTCCGCCGTACGGAGAGCGTGCTTCCTGGCGATCTCCTTCCACCGTTGGTCTCCGGTTTTGTCGCTAGCCCACCAGAGCAACTGCAGATTCATCATCGTGTCAACGATCGTGTCGTCCCCGTTCTCGCTCCACGATGGAATCAGCTGCGTTTTCGGGTTGAAGAGCTGTTCCAGGCGCTCGGCAGCGCGAAGGGCGCTGGCGCGAAGGGTGTCATCGCGGACCAAATCAAATCCCATCGCTGAGGAGTAGTAGTACAAAAATCCTGCGTCATGATTTTGCTGTGACTCCTGACCGCGCAGCTTCGATCCCCAGGATTCCGCCCATTTGCGATACTTTTCCTTATGGGTCGTGGAATATAGCTGCCAAAGCTCTCCCGTCCAGAAACTTCCCGTCCAGAAATATCCGTTCTGCTTCTGCCACTCGGCGGTCTTATTGTCCGCTTCCGTGAAAAATCCCAGGCCGGAATGAGGGGTCATCGGTTCGGACGCCGCCTGAAGAATGGGCTCCCATTGCAAAGCGGTGCGGTCGATAGCCTGACGCAACAGTTCGAGGGCTTGCTCCAGGGTTTTCGTTTTGTGGGGAACCAAAGTATCGGCGGGCGCTGGCTCGCTGCTCGCCGCTGCCGAGACGATGCGAATGCCTGCCGGCTCGGCCATGCGTTCGGCCTGTTCCTTCACTGCGCTCAGAAATTCTTCCCGGCTTGTGATGGCATCGGAAGGAAGCACCAGCGATTGATGCGGTCCCTCCTCTTTTTGGTTTCCGTGACCGACACGGCGATTCGATCCCTCCTGGTCCCAAGCGGCAATCGCGTACCAGGATTGAGAGCCCTCACTCAGCTTAAAGTCAATGAGGTGGTTCTTGGCGTCGTCTCTGAATGCGGCGTGAGGCGCGAGCGTGACAATCGCGAGACCCAACTGCTGTCCGGAGATCGCTTCCGTCGCGGTTGG
>DATNKA010000882.1:0-7176 GCA_035603655.1 Candidatus Acidiferrales bacterium
GTTCGTCGCGGATGCCTGCATGAGCCATCGGGATTACACCCTGGGCCTCACCGTCGTCGGCATCGGGTTGCGCAATCTTCCGCGATCGTCGCGGCTCTACTACGAGCGGGCTCTGTTTCTTATCCAGCTCGACGATCTTGATAAGGCAAAACGCGACTTCGAGCGGGCGAGTCAACTTGCACCAGGAAGCGAGATTGGCTACCTGGCGGCTGCACACGAAGAACTGATCGGGGGAAACATCCCTCAGGCGATCGCAACTGCGCGGGAAGGGGTCAACAAGGGTTATGAAAATCACGCCTTGTTGACGGTTTTGGCGGAAGCTCTAATTCGCTCGGGAGCCGGCCCCGGTCAGCCTGACTTCGTAGAAGCGCAAACCATTCTGGAAAAGGCGGTCATGCAACAACCAAACGATGCGGCTTCGCAGATTGCGCTTGGCAACCTCTATCTGATAGCTGGCCACCTTGAGGACGCAATCGCGCATCTGGAAAAGGCACGCCGGCTTGAGCCCGGGACGCCATCCGTTTACGCCAACCTCGCAAAGGCTTATCAGCGGCGGGGAGAAGTCCAACAAGCAGGCGACGCCCTTACAGTTCTCCAGAGGTTGAATCAAGAGCAGGCCGACAAGATCAGCTCCACCCCCGGCGATCGCAAGTCGGGTTACGCAAATCAGGGAGCCGTAGAAGAAGGAGCAGCGGCGCCGCATAAATAAGTAAGGGTCGATCGAGTGCGGCATTGTCATATGGGAGTGACACGCGGGAACGGACGCTGTACGATGCCGGACTCCTCTTTGACCGCGATAATCTGATCGGCCTTGAGGTTTGCAAACTTGGTAACCACCCCACTGGGCCAGATGATTTCGAGCGCGTCAACCATGCCATGCTGTCCCAGCCCAAAATGAAGTCGCGGATCCTGCGCCGATTGGTAACTCATACCGCCCTTACGCTGGTCGTAGAGAATGAGTTCTCCGGCTGACACCTTCACCCGTGCGCCCACGCCGTCGCGATTGGATTTCGTACCGATCAGTAAGATCTCCATCCAGTGATTGGTGTTGCCACCATCATTGCGCAGCAACTGGGGGGCCTGACCATTGTTGTTCACAAGAATATCGAGATCACCATCGTTGTCGAAGTCAGCGACGGCAGCACCCCGGCTCACCCTGGGCAACTGAAAGTCCGGTCCCAGGCGGTCACTCACATTTTCAAAAATCCCCCGCCCGTTGTTGCGAAACATCAGTTTGGGTTCGGCATATCGAGTGTCGGCATGATAGCGCTCAATATTGTCGAGAACGTGCCCATTGGCCATGAAAATGTCGCGCGCACCATCGTTGTCGTAGTCCATGAAACGCGCGCCGAAGCCACTCATGTGGTAAGTGGCGTAGCCAATTTTCGAGCGTAGGGTTGCGTCGTCGAACGTCTGGTCTCCCAGGTTTCGGTAAAGCCGTGCCAGTTGCATGTCGAGGTGGGTGACGACTAAGTCCATGTGCCCAGTGCCCGTGGTATCGGCCGCGTCAGCCCCCATGCCGGCCTCGAATTGACCGTCTGAGCTGACCGCGACGCCGGCCGCGTACCCCAGTTCGCGAAAGGTTCCGTCGCGGTTGTTGTGAAACAGGAAATTCGGCATGTGGTCGTTGGCAACGAAAATGTCTTGCCAGCCGTCGTTGTCGTAATCGAAGGTGACGACGCCGAGGCCGTTGCCTCCCTTTAATCCGAGTCCAGAAGTTTTGCTCACATCGGTGAAAGTGCCGTCGCCATTGTTGTGGTAAAGCGTCGGAGGCTGGGCGTGGAAGTCATCGGGATGACAGTAGCTTCGCATTCGCGGACCTTGGTCCCCACAATAGAAGTTGCGATCGGGCGACCAATCGACATAATTGGCCACGACGAGATCCAACCTGCCATCGTTGTCGTAGTCAAACCACGCGGCGCTCGAGGCCCAGCGGCCAGAATTTTCCACACCTGCTCGCACGCTCACGTCACGAAAAGTACCGTCTCCGTTGTTGTGGTAGAGGATGCATCTGCCGTAACCGAGCACGAGCAAGTCGGGGAATCCATCGTTGTCATAATCACCCACGGCGACGCCCATGCCGAATAGGCCCTCGGCTCCAACGCCCGCTTTGCCGGTCACGTCGGTGAAGGTACCGTCTCCGTTGTTCCGGTAAAGCGCGCTTCGCAAAGGCTGCCTCGGGCTGTACACGCGAGTGGCGGCGCCATTTGGTAGGTAGAAATCGAGCAGTCCATTTTGATCGTAGTCAATCCAGCCACAGCCTGAGCCCATCGTCTCGATCAGGTACTTTTCCGGGGAGGCCGCGTTGTCATGCTGGAACGTGACGCCCGCCGAACGGGCCACATCCACGAAAGCCACTGGATTGGTGGGCTGCGGCGCTGGCCAGACGCGGCGATTGGCGGCGATCCCGACTGAGCCCAAGTGCTTCAGGAAATCTCTTCTTGAAATGTGGGCGAGAGATTTCATGCAAACGATTTCCCGACCCTGATCGCCAGAGCCGTAGAGTGCTGCTGCCAAAGATTCCGAGGGAAGTGAGTCGGGTTCACCGCCCCCCCTGCCATTTTCTGCGAGAAAGCGTCCCTGCCGCGCGCATCGCAGGGTTGTGGGATCGACCAGCGGGCAGCTGAAACGGGTCTGCGCATGCGAGCTCTCAGAATAATAATATGGTTGACAAACGGAACGCATAAAGTATACAAAATCCAACCATGGGTAAACGCTTGCTACGTTGCTGCCCCCAAGTCAGGCTGATTCGATTGAGCTGGACCGCCGTTGAGTGATTGGCGTGACGTTCTCGGGGCGACAGTGGACGGTACGGCGTACCAAATCGCGCAATCGCCTTTTTGGTGCCGTAGGAGGACAAAATGTTTCCTGTATCTTCGCGTAGCGTATTGGGTGGCGTGCGAACAATTCTGCTGATTGTACTGGCGCTAGGCGCCGTCCCAGGAAGTTGGGCGCAGAACGGTTCTGACGGAACGGTGACTGTAAGCGTCGTTGACCCCAGCGGCAGCGTGGTGCAAGGCGCGCAGCTCGAGCTTCGTGATGTTGCCACGAACGACGTGCGAAAGGCTGAAACGCAGGAGAAAGGCACACACACCTTCGTGAACCTCTCCCTCGGAAAGTACCGGCTCACGGTAAAGAAGACCGGTTTCCAGGCTGAGGTATTCACCGATGTCATCGTGCAAGCCGCACAGACGACCGACATTTCCGCCACGCTCAAAGTCGGGGCCATTAGCGAAACCGTTCAAGTGACCACGGATCAGGCGCCCCTGGTCGAAACCACCGCCAGTTCCATCGGAAGCACGATTGATATGAAGGCGATCGAGGATCTGCCTCTTCAAGGTCGCGATCTATCGGTACTGAGCACGCTGACTCCTGGATATACGGGCAATTTCTGGGACGGCGGGGGCACCTGGAACGGTCTTCCGACGATCTCGCAGGGAAGTAACATCGACGGCGTGATTGGCAGTCCGGGTCGCATGAAGTTTGGCGGTAACGGTCCGGGCGCTGCGCCGGTCGTGGAAGCAAGAGTTGAGGACATCGCGGAAATGACCGTGCAGACGGATCAGCTTGACCTGAACCAGGGATATGGAACCTCGAACATGCAAGTGAATTTCGTGACGCGCCGCGGAACCAGCAAGTTTCACGGACGTGTTTACGAAGACTTCCGCAACACGGCTCTGAATGCGAATAGTTGGTTGAATGATTCGCTTACGGCGATCAACCCGGCATCGCCGCAGCGCAAGAATCCGCTTATCCTGAACGACTTTGGCGGCAGTGTGGGCGGACCAATCCTCAAGGACAAGCTATTCTTTTTCGGCAGTTTTTCCATGTCGAAGCAGCCCGGAGGGTTCAGTGCGCAACAATGGGTTCTCACCCCGGCAGCGCAGCAGGGCAACTTCACTTATGTGGATTCGAATGGGAACACGCAGGTGGTCAACGTGCTCCAAGTTGCCGGCAAGGCCGGACTTCCCGCGGGCGTGAACTCACAAACCAGTGCGACTCTTCAGGCCGTCAATGGGGTTCTCAATCTGGGAGCGCTCTCTACCCTGAGCGATCCCAACGTCCAGCAACTCACCTGGCAAAATGCCGCGCCGCGAACAAACTATTTCCCTACTGTTCGCGTGGATTTCATTCCTTCGCCGAGCAAGCGATTCTACGTGGCCTGGAACGAAACCAAGACCATCGACGCGGGGGTGAACCCCCCTAATCTGCCCGGCCAGGCCTTTGCCAGCACTGCGTCCGGCAATAAGTTCCTCGATTACACTGCGGCATTTGGTTTTGACTGGACTCTCTCTCCCTCTTTGGTCAACGCCTTCCGCGGTGGTTTTCTCTACAACTTTAGCGGGTTTGCTTTTGACGGCAAGCCACCCGCACCGGGGGTAGACCAAATCGCGTGGAACCTGCCAAATCTGCCGGGCAGCAATGGGCCTGGATTGCAGACCACCACGGGAATGAACGGAACGAATTTCCAGATCCCGACCGGATCGTATTACCCGTTGTTCAATGCCTCCGATACAGTGAGTTGGCAGCGCAAGGCACACACCTTCAACTTCGGTTTCTCATGGTGGCGAGAGCAAAACCATTACTACAACGGTGTTCTGGGATTCCCCGGTGTTCAGTTGGGCAGCGGCACCGGCACCTCGGGATTCGCCATTGGTGATCCTGCGGCGAATGCCTTCACCTTCGGGCCCAGCGGCACCTTGCCCAACGCCGGCACTACTGCACAATTAGAAGGCGAATCTTTGTACGCGATCTTAACCGGAAGAATCAACAGCGTTGGTGGATCGTATCCCTATAACCCAAGCACGAACCAATACGTTCACGCCCTGGGAGCGTACAACCTGGACGAACTGACCTCGGCTTGGGGTCTATTCGCTCAGGATTCTTACCGCATCCGACCGACCCTGACGTTGAATTATGGTCTGCGGTGGGATTTCACTTATGCGGACCGTGATCTTACCAACCTCTATCATTCAGCGAGTCTTCAGTCGGTATTTGGCCCTTCGGGGGTTTGGAACTTGTTCAACCCGGGTTCCTTGCAAGGCACCATGAACCCCCAGCTGGTGCAAGACAGCCAACCGTACCACAGTTGGCTGGTCGCTCCCCAGCCGGCCTTCGGCATTGCGTGGAATCCGGGGGGCGGTAAGACTGTCATTCGTGCGGGCTACTCGCTGAGGACGGTCACGGAGCCTCAGCAGTACGTCTGGAACCAAGCCTCTGATTATGGTTCCTTCTACTATCAATCGTTCTTCCTCAACCCCAATACCACAAATCAAACTGGGACGTTTGCCCCCGGCAGCCTCACTCTGGGCAGTTCGTTGCCAGCCTACGGGTACGCGCCGCAAAGCTTCCTTAGAACTGAGTCGGCATCGGATTTCACCTTTCTGGGTGGCCCCGGGATAAACGGTATCGAGCCCAACCTCAGGCAGCCATACACCCAATCGTGGAACTTGGGAGTTCAGCATCAGATCGGTCAGAGCGCAGCACTGGAAATACGCTACGTCGGAAACCGGACGCTGCGACAGTGGATGACTGTCGATCCGAACGAAGTCAACATTTTCGAGAACGGATTTCTGACGCAATTCAAGGCCGCGCAGCAGAACTTGGCGATTAACAACGCAAGTGGAAATGCAAATTATCAGGGTTCGTTCGCCAATCATGGCCTGGCCGGGCAACAGGCGACCCCGATTTTCAATGCCGCATTTGCTGGAGAGGCTGCTGGTGCTGATGGAGCATTAGCGGACTACACGAACACCGGCTTCGTCACTGACTTGAACACCGGACAGGCGCCACTGTTAGCGAACACGTTGGCGGGCATTTCCGGTACTGCTCCATACTTCTGTAATCTGGTGGGGTCATCCTTCCTGCCATGTAAGAATAATGCAGGATTTACTGGTCCCGGCGCCGGCTATCCAATCAACCTCTTCCAGGCAAATCCATTTTCAACCGGCACCGGTTTCACGGGCGCAACCAACACACTGCTAATTGCAGAAGGCTACTCAAACTACAATGGGTTGCAGGTCGACTTCCGTCAGCGTCCCTGGCACGGCCTGCAGTACGACGCCAACTACACCTGGAGTCATACGCTCGGCATCACCACCCCGAACAACTGGCAAGGGCAGGCGAATACGTTCACCTTGCGCGACATGCGGTTATCCTATGGCCCAGCTCTGTTCGATATTCGCCACTCGATCAACATCAATGGCAGCTACGACCTGCCGTTTGGCCGCGGAAAGCAGTTCTTGAACGAAAACGCTGTGCTGGATAAGGTTGTGGGCGGATGGACGGTCGGAACCATTCTCGGCTTCCAAACCGGTGCGCCGTTTCTACTGCAAGGCGGAAACAACACCTTCAATGCGAACCCCAACAACGACGGTTACGGGGATAGCGGCGTAACCCTGCACGGGGTGACGCAATCTCAGTTGCAGAGCGCTGTCGGCGTATATCGTATCCCCGGAGAGGCTGCTGTAAGTTTTCTCAACCCCCGGTACCTTGCCGGCCCGACCGGAGGCGGCGCAAACCCTGCCTACATCAGTCCGAACACGACAGCTGGAACCATTGGCCAGCTTGTCTACCTCTACGGGCCCCACTATTTCAACGATGACCTGGCGATCACCAAGGCGTTCCCGATTCGCGAGAGCGTTAGATTCACCTTCCAGGCGGAGATGTTGAACGCTTTCAATCATCCGAACTTTCAACCGGGCGCGGCTAATGGCTGTACCTACGGTTGCTTTTCCGGAGGATTCACACCCAACATTCAGCAGCAGGGGTTTGCCATAGGAGGGATTTCGCCGAACTACAACCCAGCTTCTCCCAATCAGGGGGCACGCGTAATCGAGCTGCGAGCGAATATCGAGTTCTGAGAATCGCTTGAACTTTGATCGAAATCGAGATGCATTCGCGGCGTGCGACGAAAGTTGTCGACGCGGTGAATGCATTTTTAGTTATCCGCAGTTTGCAGACCCGACCTCAAACACCATGAGTGCCAAGCGTCATCCACGAATCATCGCGGTTGCATTGCTCTTCCTCGCGGTGCCCTTCGCCCTTGCGCAAGGCACCCTGGAGGACTACCAGCGTGCCGAGAGATTTCTTCCGGGCAACGTGCGCCATCTTGTTTACGTGGCGGATGTGTCGCCGCACTGGATCGAAAAAACTAACCGCTTCTGGTATCGGAAA
>DATNKA010000883.1:0-4097 GCA_035603655.1 Candidatus Acidiferrales bacterium
ATTCCCCTGACCAAGGCCATCTCCGAAGTGGGCGGAGCGGTCATGAAACAAGCTGTGAGTGAGCTTTTCCGGCGCTGAAGAAGATCACTAGCCGGGGGGCAGAGGCAACACAGAGTACGGCTGACCCCTTCGGGATTGACCCGTCCGACGCTGATTTTTGTCACTTCCGCCACAACGGAGAGACCCTCCTCTGTATCTAATGAGCGCTAACTGTCTGCCCTACGGGCACATGAGTTAGCCGTAATCCCCGCACTGGGATGGCGTCTGGCGTGCTGCTAGCTGGATTGAGCACCGTTTCGGGATGCAGAAGTAACCAGGGGTAACCAGTTTAAAGAGATGACTATTTGATAACCCCCGTAACGGCGTTTTGACAAACAAACGTTGGAGCAGTTGACAGCAGGGCTTAGAATGACCGCACGGTTACAGTGTTAAATTCTGTGGCTGGCTACGAGACCAATTCTTGAAATTAAACTTACAGCGCCGCCTGAGCTTGCTTGCGTTACTGGCCTGCATAGGCAGTCCGCTGTTTGGAGCGACGACCACGGTGCATAAGGCCCTTCATCATGCCAGGCGCCACCGGTTGCATTGGACGTTGTGGAATCCGATGTTCCGTCCATCCCACGAATCGCTGTTGTTGCAGAATGCAGAAGTCGACCGGATGGAATTGCCGCGCATTCAGGATGACGATGAACTGGAAGCTCTAAAGGCCAGTGGTGCACTACAGCCGATTCTTGCGGGTGACTCTTTGCGCTTTGATCCGCGGCTCGATGCGTCGCGGCGGTACTGCCGTCCATGGACGCGCGACTTCGTACAGGATCTTTCGCAAGCGTATTATCATCGCTTTCACGAGCAGATTCAGGTGAACTCGGCGGTGCGTACCGTAAAGGTTCAGAAAAAGCTGCGACGGCACAATCGCAACGCCGCACCCGCGGATGGCGATACCGCTTCGTCGCATCTCGCGGGCCTCACCGTGGATTTGCAACGCCGCGGAATGACCCGGCAACAGGTTCACTGGATGGAGCAATACCTGTTCTACATGAAGGCTCTCGGCCTGGTTGAGCCTGAGGAAGAGCGCCACCAGTGGGTCTTCCACATTATGGTTTCTGGTCGTTATGCGGATTGGCGCGAAACTCAAGACTTCGTTCCGATGGAGCGCCCGGAGCCAGCCACCATGATGGCCGACACTGCGGCAGCAAATTAACTCCTCATACGGTATATTGCGCTTCGCCGTTTCCGAAGGACCAGTTCTCCCACGCGACTTCCACCAGATTGATCATTAGATCCTGCGGCCGGAGGCCCGGATTTTCCGCCAGGATCTCTGCCATCCGTTTAAACAGCTGGCGCTTCTGCGCGAGTTTACGCCCGGTCGATAACGTAATCTGAACCATGACGATGTCGTTTGTACGTTGTATTCCCAAGTAAGTCGGGTCGTAGATAAGACCGCTGGGTGGGTGCTCGGTTATGATCTGGAACCGGTCCTGCTCTGGTACGGCGGCGCCCTCGACCATGGCTCGATGTACGCCATCAGCAACCGCCGTTCGATACTGTTCGCTTTTGCCTTCTCGCAGAGAAATTCGTACTAGCGGCATGTTGTGCCTCCGGTGTGATCAAACGGCAACGCCTCAAGAATGGATGATTCCGCGAGTCGGCGCGATTCATGACTTGGCCTGTGCACGTGCTTCAACCGATCGTGCTCTAATAATTCGATGATCGTGCTCATGGCAGGCCTTCCTGGCACCGGCAAGACTACACTGGCCCGCGAACTGGCGGCCCGCACCGCTGGGCGCGTGCTCAGCAAGGACGAGATTCGCCATGCACTTTTTTTGGTGCAAGAAATCGAATACTCTTCGCGGCAGGATGATTTTTGTTTGGCAGCGATGCTGGAGACTGCGGGCTATCTTCTGCAGCGGAATCCGGAGCGCATTCTTTTTTTCGACGGACGGCCGTTCTCGCGGCGCTATCAGATAGACAACGTGTTGAATGCCGCCGCTTCCCTGCACCAGACCTGGCGCATCCTCGAGTGTGTGTGCACCGAAGAAGTGGCCAGGCACCGCCTTGCGGAACATTCCGCGCTCAATGCGCATCCCGCGGGCAATCGAAACTCCCAGCTTTATCTGGAGGTGCGATCCCGATTCGAGGCAATTACCTTGCCCAAAACCGTGATCGACACCGGACTACCGCTGCAGACCTGCATCCAGCAAGCGCTACTCGCAGTGGTTATCTGACCCTGTTTCTTCTGGAACGCTTTCCGATACAATCGTGCTCGCATGCGATGGCTATTGCTACAGCGCGCGACTATGACTCGTTTCGGTCTTCTCCTGCTCGGGTATCTGGCCCTGACTGTTTCTTCACTGGCCCAGTCCTCCACTCTCTCAGACATTATCGTCGGCCCGCAGGCCCGTGTTATTCAGGAGTCGGCGATCGTCGTTGACACCCATGCCGACACGCCGCAACGCTTTCTCGACGACGGCTTCGATATCGGCTCAACCGATCCTCATGACGTTGGCCACCTCAGCCTCGACAAAGCTCAACGCGGCAATCTCGGGGCAGAGTTCTTCTCCATCTGGGTAGATCCGGAAACCAATAAGGGCCATTTTGCACAGCACACGTTCGATCTGATTGACTCCGTGTACGAGCAGGCAGCGCGTCATCCGGATCGAATGATGATGGCTTTTTCCGTCGCCGACATTGAGCGCGCTCATGGCGAACACAAACTTGCCGCGCTTATGGGAATCGAGGGCGGCCACTCCCTCGAAAACGACATGCACCTGTTGCGCAACTACTACCGGCTGGGGGTGCGCTACATGACGCTGTCGTGGTCAAACACGAATGAGTGGGCGGATTCCTCCGGCGATATCAACGACGCTAAGATACAGCACCACAACGGGCTCACTGATTTTGGTAAACAAGTCGTACTGGAGATGAATCGGCTTGGCATGATGGTGGACATCTCTCACGTCGCGGACAAAACTTTCTGGGACGCAATCGCCACCACGAAGGCCCCGGTGATCGCGTCGCACTCCTCGGCGCGCGCCCTGGTGAATGCGCCGCGCAACATGACGGACGATATGCTGCGCGCCGTCGCCAAGAACGGTGGGGTCGTGCAGGTGAACTTCTTCTCCGGCTTCCTTGATGAGGACTATCGCAAAGCGGTGGAAGCGCAGGCGAAAGATCAGGCAGTGGCGATCCAGCAATATCTTGACTCCTTGAAGGCCCAGGGCAAGCCGGTCAGCTATGTTGAGGTAGACCGGATGGAACGGGCGTGGATGGCAAAGATTTCGCGACCGCCGTTCAAAGTGTTGATTGACCACATCGATCACATCGCCAAAACTGCCGGCGTGGATCACGTCGGGCTGGGATCTGATTTCGACGGAGTCAGCGGAGCAACGCCGCAGGGGATGGACTCAGCGGCGGACTTGCCCAAAATTACGCAGGCCCTGCTTGATCGCGGATACAGCGCGGAGGACATCAGGAAAATACTCGGTGGGAACCTGCTGCGCGTTTTTCGTCAAGTCGAGTTTGTTAGCCATGAGCTGCAGTCTCCATCTCCTTGATGCAGGTGCGGGTAGTGTCTCAGTTTGAATTTGAACAGCGCAGAAATTTGGTGCTTCGTCGGCGCGAAGGCGAAGAACCTCAGGGCCGAAAAAGAACTTGAGGGCTGGGGCGGTGCGTGGACGTGGACGGGGTTGGACGCCGAGACCAAGCTCTGTCTCAGCTACTTAGTTGGAGGTCGCGATGCGGGATAGGCGCCAGTCGAATCAAGGGTCGCGTCCAGGTCACCACAGATGGTCACCGAGCATATCTTGAAGCTGTCGAAGATACGTTTCGCATTGATTATTACGCGATGCTGCAAACCATTTATGGCGCTCCGGCCGACGATGGACATCACCGCTATTCGCCGGGATGTTGCATCGGCTGCGACATGAAAGTAGCGAGCGGTAATCCCGATCCCAAGCACATGAGCACGAGCGAGGTTGAGCGGCACAACCTGACCATGCGAATGAGCATGATGCGGTTTACGCGGTAGACCAATGCTTTCTCTAAGAAGAATGAAAGCCATGCGGCTGTGGTCGCGACTCATGCTGTGCAGTAGAATT
>DATNKA010000884.1:0-4290 GCA_035603655.1 Candidatus Acidiferrales bacterium
TATCCGCACGCCGGACACAGGGCGGGTATGCCGGAGATCGTTCCAGCGTGGCACGGCGGTTTGACGCATCCGCTTACCGGGGCCCGGGAAAATTTAGGCGGAACCCCGGAGGGCAATGCGGCGTCGTCGCTGGATGCGGCCCCGAAGGTTTTGGAGTTTTTGCAGCGATCGTTGCCGCAGGCCCAATGACATTTTGATCGTTGGTGAATGTTCTGAAACGATGAATTCTGTTGTGGCCTGGTCGTCGAACGTGGATCGGGAGATCATTCTGGACTCGCCATCATGGGCGCCTTGCGTGATGGGGCAAGCCCGCCAGGCCACCAGTTCCAATCGCCCGCAAGACGAAGGAGCGCGGGACCGATCACAATACGAACGAGCGTGGCGTCAATCAACACCGAGACCGCCAACGTAAATCCGATCATCTTGACCACCAGGAAACTTCCGAAGGTGAATGCCACAAATACCACGATCATAATCGCGGCAGAGCTCGTAATTAGGCCGGCGGTTCTGGCCAGACCCTCCGGGATCGCATCCATTTCACTTAGCCCGCTCCTTCTGGCTTCGAGAACGCGTGCAACCAGAAATACCTCGTAATCCATGCTTAATCCGAAAACGATGGCAAAGGCGACGATCGGAACCAGAGGAAACACGCTACCGGTTCCCTCCGGAACTCCCAGGAAGCTGCTTCCGTGCCCGCTTTGGAAAACCAAAACCAGTGCTCCGAAGGACGCGGCGACCGAGAACAGGTTGAGTGCGATGGCCTTCAGGGCGACGAAGATAGATCGGAATCCACAGAGTAGCGCAAGGAGGGTCCCACCCACTATAAGCGCCATCACCGACGGAAAGCGGTCTCTGATAATCGTTTCATAATCGGCGTTCAGTGCCGGGATGCCCCCAACAAGAAGCGTTGCGCCAGGAACTCCGGTGAGAACCAGCGCGCCGGTCTTCCGAAGCTCCCGCACCCAGTTGACCTGGTCACGAAGGGAGACCGAACTCGCGGGTAACACCTCAAGCAGCGCCGCTTTCCCGTCACTACTCAGAAACGTTCGCCGCGTCTCCCGCGAGAGGTCACGGAGGGAGGACCGGTTGCTCTCCGCAATCGTAGTGATAGAAATCACGCGGCCACAGCGAGGATCGCTCGCGAGGCGCTGGGTGACACGATCAAGCACATTCCACCCGGCGTCGGTTTGCGCGATGGAGTCCGTTGGAAGCTCGACAATGATGCGCAACGATTCAACGACGCCTTCCCGGTCCATCTGTCTCAGGCTGTGCAGGGCACGGACCGATTCCGCCGCCTCCGGAAGCCAATCTCCCCGGGGGACACTGGTATCCAGTCGTCTGATCTGCCAGGCGAGCAGGAGCAACGGAGTGCCTGCCACAAAGAGGGCAAGCCAGGGATGCGCGACAATCACCTTTCCCCATTGCCGCCAGCGTTTTCCCGTTCTCGCGGCCCTTTGCGCATCCAACTTTGGAGTAAAGGGCAATCGGCCAAGATTAATCCGCGGACCGAGCAAGGCCAGCGTTGTCGGAACGAGAGTATTTGTAATCAACACACTCATTCCCGCCACCAGAAATCCCGCGATACCGATGGAACGGATTTCGCTTATCGGAACCGTCAAGAGGGCTAGAAATCCGATGGCTACCGTTGAGGCTGAAATCAAGAGCGTGCGACCTGCCTGACGTGCCGCGATGACCGAGGCCGCGGGTCCATCGTTCCCGGCGGAAATCGCTTCCCGGAAGCGGCTCACCATGAGGAGCGCGTAGTCGATGCCCAAGCCCAGGCCAAGCATGGTGGCCAAATTCTGGACCAGAATGGACAAGTGCCAGTGCTGGGCCAGAAGTCCTGTAATCGCCAGGGTGGTCGCGATGGCCAGCTGGCCGACCGCCAATGGAATCAGGGCGGCCATCAGGCTTCCAAAAGCCACCAGCAGAAGTGCGAGGGTCGCGGGGATCACCAGACTTTCGCCGCGTCGCACGTCGTCGGCGCTCGCTTTCCGAATATCGAAATTCAGTGGAATCTCGCCCGTGAGTTCGAGGTTAACCGCCGGATAACGGCCCCGCAGTTGATTTTCAAGCGAGCTCGCCAGCTGGTGAAGCTTGGGAACAAGCGACTCCACGGGACCGTCGGTCGACATGAGTCCTACCAGAACAAACGTTCCCCCTCCCCGGCCCAGAAAGATCGGATCGCGCGAGTCGAGATAGGACACCACTCCCGAAACGCCGGGGTGGTCTCTCAGTCCGGTCACGATGGTTTCTAACGCTTGCCCGCCTTGCTCCGAACCCGCAGGCGGGAGTCCCTGGATCACCAGGACCACGCGGTCTACGAACGGCGACCGAAAACGATTGGCCAGCTCCTGCCGGACAGTCTCAGCTTGGCTCCCTTCGACGCGGGTTGCGGTCTCCAGGTGGCGCTCCGCGTGAAAAGAGAATGGAAGAAGTGCAATGGCTGCTGCGAGGACGATCCCTGACACCCAAAAACGGCGCACATGCATCGCACTCATAATGTCATACAAGATCGTCGTCACGGAAACTCTGCGGTGGCACCCAAGAACTGCGGAGGCAAAAAGAGGTGCTTGGTCCGCGGAACCCGTTCGTATATTCGCGCTTCGTGTCGCGAGTATACACTTGCGCAGGGCTCACATAGGTAGCTATGTGAATCTGATAAACTCTCCCCATCGGCTGGGGAGGACCAATTCGTATCTTACTGTTGTTCGGACTGCTTGCCGCCGTCCAAGCTGGAATCGCAGACCCTCGCCTGGGCGTCTGGACGCTCATCTCAGCGCAGTCTAGCCTGGATCCTCCGAATCGGCTCTCCATTACACATCTGCATGACGGAGTGCATGTGGTCATGTCAGGCGAAAGACATTTCGATTTCACTGCGACTCGGAACGGACACGATTCGCCCGCACCCGGCAATCTCGGGTTCAATCAGATTGTTCTGCACAGGATCGATAAGAGGCATGCGGAGGTCCAGGAGAAAAAGGACGGAACGCCTGTGGCGACGGTTCGCGAACAACTTTCGAAGGATGGAAACGAGCTGACAATCACGACTGCGACCGCCGGCCACGCCGATCAGATCACCGTGTGGACGCGAAGCGGAGGTGCGAAGGTTGCGGGTGACCTGTTCGTAGGCGAGTGGACGCAAGATCTCAGCAAGACCCGTTTGCGGCAAGGTTTGGTGGTCAAGATCGAGGCGGACGGAAACAGTGGGGTCCGTTTTCAGGGTGACTTCAGCTATACCGCCGGTTTTGACGGAAAGCAATACGATCTAAAGAACTCGCGCAACGATACCGTGACACTTGAACTTGTCGATCCTCACACGGTGGATGCGATCTACCGGCGGGACGAGCAAGTCGCGCAAACGGATCGGTGGCAGGTTTCCGCGGATGGGCAACAGATGACGCTATCCACCAAAGGCACGTTAGAATCGGGGCAGCGGATAACGGAGAAGCTCTTATTTAAGAAGTAGCGGAGAGTGTATCTGTGCTGTCCAGAAGCCGATCGCACCGGCAGCACGTTGTATAGTTCGGCGGGATAGCCCTATTGCCTCAGTATAGACGGCTGCCGGTTGTGGACAGGCCATTTCGCTCGTTGCCCCCCGGCAATCATTCCCCGCGGCTACGAGCACAGCGGCTACGAGGCTTCGATCTTCGGAATCTCCTCGATACAATCAGGATCCCGAGCATCGGCCATGCATTGCAGGCAATGCGCACCGCAATCTGTACCTCTGCGATGGGTCTCGATGTTCAGTTGGCCCTCGCAGATCGGTGACACCGCGTTGACCTCACGAGCCGCGACCGAAATAATCCCCTTGCGATACATAAATTTCAGGATGCCGTTGACCGTATCTTCCAGAGAGGGGTCGGGTTTGCCCCATACGGAGGCATCCCGGGCCATTTGATAGGAAGAGCTGTCATACCGCTTGAACTCCATCGCGGAGATGTTGTCGACAGAGCCCACCAGAAAATCCAGCAGGGGAAAGAGAAGATCTTCCTTCCGGCATCTCCGGATCAGCTCGGGAACGAAATCGGGAAGGCTGAATCTTTCGAATTGCCGGCCCGTCGCTTTGGTAATAAGCCCGGTAATATCCATCATGTTCGAATAATCGTCCCGAGTGACATGGTAAGTCTTATTCGCTGTACCGGGAGTGCTAGAGATCGCAACGATATTGTTTGCCACTATGTCGGCCGGAACAAAGCTGACCTGGTTGAGGGTATCGACGCCAATGCCGTGATTCACCATAAAGGCAACTAAGCGAACCGCGATATCGAAGTTGTTACCTCCGCCCGT
>DATNKA010000885.1:0-3317 GCA_035603655.1 Candidatus Acidiferrales bacterium
TGCTTTTAAGGCAGGGAACGACGTGCTCACTATGCCCGCCGACCTGGATGCCAGTTACCGCGCGGTTCTCAATGCGGTCGGTTCTGGCGAGATTTCGCGGCAGCGTCTGGACGCGTCGGTCTTGAAAATATTGCAGGCCAAAGCTTCCCTCGGTCTCCACAAGAATCGACTGGTGGATGTGGCGGCGATTTCGAAGCTGGTCGGCAGTCCGGCGAATGTTGCGATCGGTCAGCGCATCTCCGACGACTCCATCACATTGGTGCGCGACAACGGCAAGCTGCTTCCGCTGCGACAGGGGGCATCGGTTATGAACGCAGCTCTCGTACGTCCACGAGGAACACAAGACCGTCACGCCGTGCTCGTGATTGTTCTCTGCGACAACGTTCGAGCCGACGACGGCCGCGTGCTGGAACATGAAATTCGGGCTCATATTCCCGATGCAAAAGTCATCTATGTGGACCCTCGGGTGGCGCCCACTAGGGCTGGCAACGTACTTGCGGCGGTGGACCAGGCGAGGGCAGTTGTAGTCGCCGTGTACATTGTGCCCTCAGCCGCGAGGTCGAGGAAGCTGGGGCGTGCAGGAAAGCATCCCGCGTCTCTGCCGGACTCGACGAGTGCTTTGTTTGAGAAGATCCTCGGCCGAGCGAGCGAGAAGACAGCGGTTCTCGCGATGGGGAATCCATACCTGACCGATGACTTCCCTGCAATTCAGAACTACATCTGCGCCTTCTCAAATGTGACGGTCTCGGAGATCAGCGCCGCGCGGGCACTGTTTGGTGAAATCCCGATGCACGGCCAAATGCCGGTCAATCTTTCCGGCGTCCGCGTCCAGACCGCCAGGGCCTCGCGACCGGCACCAGTTGCGACCCTGACGCTCCCGTAGCCGCATTGCTAGAGCTGTTAACGAAAGTCATTCAATGTGGCCCTGCTAAAATCCCCACGATGTCCCCGAGGAACCCAATTGCTGTCGCAAGTGGTCCGGTTCTTCTGCGCACTACCGTGTCCCCTCTTGCATTTTTCGCTCTCTGCGGCGGACTTGCATCTGCTCAGACTTCAAAGCAAACATCCTGCGTCGTCGAGGACATTACGCCTACCATGCCCGCCTGTGTTATCCAATCCCGCAATGGCGTTCTCTTTATCTCGAAGAAATAATGGATGCATCGTGCATTCAACCGCTATGGCCTTTCCTCCCTCACCATCGAATCCTTTGGGCGCGTCTACATCAACCGAACTGGGCGTATCGTCATTCGAAATGTCGGCCTGATAGATAACGGTCCTGACGTGTTTCATCACGGGCTTGTCCGGGTCAACCGCGACGAAATGTGGGGCTATGCGGACCCATCTGGCCGAATCGTCGTACCCGTCAAGTACTCCTGCGCAATCAATTCTGAGGGCATCGGTCCCCTTGTCTGCGTTGACTGTCGCACCGAGCAAGAAGGCGAGTACCAAGCCTGTCCGTACGGTCACTGGTTGCACACTGACAGCTTCGGCCACCTTACCCCATCACATGCTCCCTAGGCGGCTGCTCAACTGTCCAGAGATCGCCTTTACGCTCATGACCCACGAATCAGATTTTTACCGACACCCTAAACTTTCCCGGGGGCATCCAACCTGCCCTATGATTGCAGGCAAAGAGAACTGCCGGGGATTCATGGTGGCGGTGGCCGTCCTGGTGGTGCTGCTCACGCTCCTTCTGTTTTTCGCATGGTCTCGGAAAAGGAACAACCCCAAACCCGAACCTCCCTTGCACACGGCGACGCTGGGCAGCAAGAATAGCGACGTTGCCTGACCTACGAAGCCAACTCTGCTCGCCACGGCCGCTTGACGGGCGTCAGGTTACCGGGACGGCTCGCGCTGGTGGCGCGTAGTCAAGGCCGATTGGTGGTTCTGTGGTAGGAATTACCACCATGAGGTTAAAGCAAAACTGAGCGGCGAAGTCTCTAATTGGCGGTCGCTTTGCCGCGATGTGGATATTTTCTGGCAGCGGATGAAACAACCGGAAACAACTATGCGATGCCGGTGCATGAACTTTCAGGGTTGCAAGCACTCCAAAACCGTAAACTCGATGCGGCCATGAAAGCGGCTTCGAGATAATCAATTAGGTACTGTGTGCAATTGTGCATGACCTATATTGACCAGCCCAGCTAGATTCCTGAGCCATATGATTTAGCCTGTTTTCTGCAAGGGAAAGCGCATTCCCGCGCGAATTGAATCGTGGTAAGGAGACAGGTGGCGAAGCAAACTCTCGGTTTCAGTTCCGCAGTTTTCCGCAGAAAATTTCCTTCTGGGATGACTGAGCGGAGCTACCGAAACAACGAGGCCGCTTTTTTACAAGGGGATCCTGCCGATGCAGTTTTCTACGTTCAGAGCGGTACGGTTAAGCTCACGGTAGCCGCTACGCGTCGCAAGAAAGCCATAATCGCCGTCCTGCTGAGAGGGAGCTTTTTTGGCGAAGGCTGTCTAGCAGGTCAAGCCGTGCGGATGTACACGGCGAGATCAATCGGACAATCGAATGTCATTCGTCTGGAGAAGGAGAGCATGGTTCGCGCCCTCAAGCGAGACCCGCAGTTTGTAGCGCTGTTTAATGAATATCTGCTTTCCCGCGTCATTCGAGTCGAAGAAGATTTGGTAGATCAATTCTTCAATTTCAGCGAAAAGCGACTGGCGCGAGTTCTGTTGCTGTTTGGGCAAATAATCAAGGAGTCAAAGCCGGAGCGCCCACTGAAGGTGAGCCAAGCAACCTTGGCGGAGATGGTTGGTACCACCCGCTCAAGGGTAAGTAAATTTATGAATGCGTTCAAAAAGAAAGGCTTCGTCCATTACAACGGCGGCTTGCAAATAAATAGCGCTCTTATCAGCAGCTTTCTGCTAAATCGGCCCATGTCCGTTCTCCGGAGAGCATAGACCGTCTAGTGGCCGTGTTCATCGGCGCACAGTTCTATGCTTAGATCGACGGGCTTGCCGCAAATTGTACAGGGTATTTCTGGGCAGGGGTGACCACCCATCGATGCCTCCTCGGACGGTCACAAGTCAGCCCAGGTGAAACGCTGAACAATCGCTTATCAATACCGCCCACTTTCGTGCGATAGCGCACACACATGCCTGTCGCTCGTAGATTATGGGGCCGAGGCGGAATCATTTCATCGCCTAAGATCTCCAGGTCAAGCTGCGCACGGCTTCCATGAGTTGCGCGTCCGCCTCGTCCGCGATGACCACTACATCTCGAAGCAACCGTCTCTGGGCGAGTTCGCTGCGGTGAAGATGCAACATGCCGAATGTGACAATCTGAAATATCCGTGACTCTTCGATAAGCATGG
>DATNKA010000886.1:0-10107 GCA_035603655.1 Candidatus Acidiferrales bacterium
GTACAGTTCGCTATCTTGCATAACTATCTAGATTTTCCCACAGCGGAAAACGTCTCAGCCTTGTGGGGGTGACGTTCAGTTCCCCTCATTCCTTCCATAGTGGAGCGGGTTCGCAGCGGCCCGGAGCGGTCAAGGGCGCGCGTTTTTTGGCGCGGCGAAGCGCCACTCTTGACGGCGAGGACCGATGCGAAACAATCACGGAAGGAAGGAAAGAGCCCCTTTCCAATTCTGCTTACCCACTACAGAGCCCGAATTCCCAAAAACTCATTGCCGGCGTTGCCGAGAAACGCTTCGCATTGGCCAAAACTGACACTCATGATCGGCGCTGTCACGTTGTCAACAATGTAAGAGATGGAAAGATCGATTCCATCGGTGGGAAAGGTGCTGAGCGTTGAGACCAGCTTGATGGTCGCCGCGGGCGCGATCGCGCCCGACCACTCCACGTCGAGGTCAGCTTCTAGTTCGTCGCCGCCCTGCAAGTTACCGGGGTCTACTCCGTTGATGACAAATTCGGGATCTTTTGCAGGAAGTCCAAAAGCCTGCCGAAAGGTTTGGACATCGGAGAGATTAATATCAGTTCGCGACACGATCGCAATGGAGACTCCCTCGCCCTTGATGCCGTTGTTGAACAAAGGCTCAGCATCGTAGATCCGGGCTTGATCTCCCGGCGCGACGAAATGCGCCACCCCGTTCGAAGTCGAGCCAGTGAACTCAGGGACGAGACGGCCGCTGGCGGCATCCCGATGGACTGATTCCGTCTTGATGTGGGACGGTTGCTTGAGGAAATTATGCAGGGAAAGCACACCGCTGACGACCGGCGTCATGGCCTCGGGCAAAGATATGTCGCTGGAATTGGCCACGTGCTGCTGGCCGTTCACGACGTAGTTGTGCATTTCTGTATGGAAAGCGCTTTCCACTTGCGCTGCAGTGCCGGAAAACTCGATCGATTGTTCACCGCGCGCGACCTTGGTGACTGTGAAACCTTGTTGCCGCAACCACGATGAAATCTGCGCCAGATCTTCCTTCGCTGGTCCGAATTGTTCGCCGAATTGTTCGGGCGTCAGCCATCGGTGATAGTTGGCGGATTCAGTGTCCTGCTGGCTGTCGAGAAATTTCTTGAGCGCGGCCTTTTGTTCCGAGCTTGGTTTCAGCACAAGTACCATACGCTCCATGGGAAGATTGGAATCGACCCGACCGTAGTCGTTCTTGGCATTGGCTAGAGGATGAGTGGAATTCGCAATACGTGTGAGCGATTTGTTGTCAATTGTTTGGATTCGAACCTGGGTTTGAGCCTGCGACATCCCGGAGAGAAATATCATCAATGCGGCGAAAGCCGCTACTGGCGCGCGTTTCATGGGGCCCCCTGTGGCTCCGGCATTCTAATTGGTTTTGAATCGCGGCAACAAGGTGGAAATGTTAAGGACTTGTAAAATATTCCGAGCAGGAAATTGTTTCATCGCCGAACGCGATGCTGCCCGCGGTTTCAAGCCGATGAACAAGGGCGAAGTTACGCAACTGCCAGCTAAGACCGCGACGCTACCGAGACCCTGAGAAGCGCCCAAGGTTGACTTGGGCTTCCGAGCGGTTGGTCGGCAAACCTTACCTTGGTATTACTTCCCGCCTGCCCGTCATTCATCCGCGACGGAACAGTGACTGCGTCAGCACACTTGCAGATGTTTCGCTACTTGGGTATGGGCTTCGCGTCGTGATCCAGAATCATGAAAGATGCCGGATTCCTCCATACGCGGCAGATTGGGTCAGCCGACCGCTGCAGTTGCTGACTGGACATTTTGGGTTGAGTCGAATAGACACGGGAGCCGTCCGCAGGGCGGTATTCGTACAGTGGAATTACATCCGGGGATTTCTCCACGCCGTGCCGAACTGGTCCGCCGTACCCACCCGGGTCCCACCCTATCTCGGATGGCGTCTGCGTAGCGCTGGGAATAAAACCCTCATCGGTTCGGTTTACGTGATTAGAACTCGGAGTCGCAGCAGCGAGTTATGAACTCATCGCAAGCGCGCGGCCAAGAAGAACGTGTCATTTCCTCGTGCTTCTTGAGGAGGAGTTCAATGGGTCACGGGATCTACGCTTCTACGATTTGGCTCCCCAGGCGAGGGGTAATCGCCAATTTTGGTGCTGCTGGCCAAAGGCACGCTCGCAGATCAGATAGAGCAAGAGGCCTCGGAGGCAACATATACAAACTAAGCATTAAGCTGCTGATGACGGCAGCGGTGATCTCCTCTTCTCTGTTAACTGTTCGCTCTTTTGCCGCTTCGCAGATCCGAATTGTGCGGTTGAGCGAGGTCCACGGCGACGTCCAGATCGACCGCAACACGAGGCAGGGTTACGAAAAAGCATTTCTGAATTTGCCCATTACTCAGGGCGTAAAGATCCAGACCAAGCGAGATGGCCGCGCCGAGGTGGAGTTCGAGGACGGGAGCACGCTGCGCATCACGTCAGACGCGGTGATTGAATTTCCGCAGCTTTCCCTTCGTGACTCCGGGTCGAAGGTCTCGACCACCAGCGTACTGCAAGGCACTGCCTACGTCGACTTCTCCGGCGCCAGGAATGACGAGTTCACTCTGACTTTTGGGCACGAGAAACTCACACTCAGGCACCCTTCCCATCTTCGAGTTGAGATGGGCGACCCGGATGCTACTGTAGCTGTCTTCAAAGGTGACATTCAAGTCGAAGGGCCGTCCGGTACGGTGGAGGTAGCCAAGAACCGGACTGTAACCTTCGATCTCACTGACAAAGATCGATACACCCTGGCTAAGGATGTGGAACCGGATCCGTATGACTTGTGGGATAAACAGGAGGATCAATATCACCAGCGCTACATGAGCGCCGGCGCTTATAGCAGCTACTCGCCTTACGCATACGGCACCAGCGATCTCAACTACTACGGCAGCTTCTTTACCGCGCCTGGTTACGGAATGATGTGGCAGCCCTATTTCATTGGCGCGGGTTGGGACCCATTCATGAATGGCGCATGGGCCTTCAATCCGGGGTACGGTTATGGCTGGGTATCTGGGTACCCCTGGGGCTGGACGCCGTACCACTACGGCTCCTGGGTATTTCTTCCATCGCGTGGATGGGCCTGGCAGCCAGGTGGTTCATGGGCGGGATGGAATACTCCGAGGGTGCTGAACGCACCCGCACACTTTCTTATTCCGCAGCCACCGGCAAATTCAGGACAACGAATACTCAGCGTGAACCGGGGCCCGATACCAACTCCGTTGGGAAGATCGTTCAACAAACTGGAAATCCCTAACAACTCCGCGGGGCTAGGAATCCCTCGCGGAAGCATTAAGAGCCTTGGCCGGCTTTCGCAGTCCGTGCAGCAGGAAGGATTTGCTACGACAAAACTGCACAGGGCGCAGATTGGCGGCTCAAACTGGTGGCGTGGTGGTGGATATGCAAACCCAACTTCACGGGCGGGAGCATGGCACAGCGGCGGCGCGCACAGCGGTTCCGAGGCGGCATCTATGGGGCATTCCGGTGGCGGTCATTCCGGGGGTGGCCACAGATAGCTCGAAATAAGTTGCTGCCAAAGGTAGTTCGTGGACCGTGACTTTCTCAGGCAACGAGTGAATTTTAAGTACGACCGTAAAGTAAACCCTGCAGGATAAGAGGCGACAAAGATCATGTCAGACCACATCATCCACCATCACAATGATGACAGCATCGACCGTCAATTCTCAAATTCATTGGGCAGGCACCGGAGTCTTTTGTGCGCTCAATGGTGGACCGCTGAAGTCTTGTTCCCTAAGCCAATTAGTCCACGACGCGGGTCGATGAAGGGCGGGCTGAGCTTTGTCCGGATGAGCGACAACCATGTCAGTTCCAACAGACCGACAAATCCAGCTGTCATCGCCAGTTTGCGCACTTGGATCGCGCAAGAACAAACAATCCAAGACCAAGTGACGTTGGAGACCACCAAACCCGGCGTGTATCGCGTGACGGGGAATATTCAATGAGACTTGCCTCAGTCCCAGAGAGTCTGTACGAGCGCATCGGTCTCGCACTCGGGTTGGTACCCACGCCGTTCCTGGATACGCTAGTGGCACTCATGCTGGCTCGCACTCTAATGACGGCGGTGAAGCACGGCATCTTTGGGGTGGTCGCACGTGGTCGTCAGTCAGCGGACAAGATCGCGGAGCTCTGTGATCTCGATTGTTATGCTACGAGGAAGCTCCTGCGAGCGCTGGAAGGAGCGGGATACTTATTTCGCCGTAATGACAACTATGAGCTCACGCGCGTTGCGCAGCGCTGGCTTACTCCTGGCGGCGGCAAGTCCTTCAGTGACGGCGTTCTACATCGGTATCTGGATGCCAGCTTCATGAATCATTATGACGACTACGTTGCGAAAGGATGTGCAGCTGATTTCCACAAGGCACTCACTCCGGAACAGTGGAACGTTTACGAGCGCGGGCAGCGGTCCCACGCAGCCCTTATGGCCAAGGAAGTCGCATGGCGACTCCCCGTTTCACGAAAGGCAACAGCCTTACTGGATGTGGGTGGTGGTCACGGATTGTATTCAATCGAACTGTGCCGACGGCATCCTCGCCTGTATGCAACGATTTTGGATTTGCCAGGGGCATTTCCGACAGCTTCTTCTCTTTCATCGAGCCGCATTGATCGTATTGAGTCCCGAGCAGCTGATGTTCTCGTCGATGATCTAGGGTTCGAGGCGTACGATGTCATACTGCTGGCGAATGTGCTGCATCATTTCACCGCGCAAGACAATGCCTCCTTAGTGAATCGCGTAGCTCGAGCCCTCCGAACCGGCGGGGTGTGTGTGATTCTAGACCTTATCCGCACGCCATCCGGCCAACGCCCACGCCAAATCGAAGCTTTGATGGACTTTTATTTTGCGTCCGCTAGTGCGGCAGGGATTTGGACAGAACAGGACCTCGCAGGATGGCAAAGGGCCGCAGGGATGAAGCCGCTCCGTCTAAAGCGACTGTGGTCGATCCCTGAGTGCGGGTTGCAGGTCGCCAGAAAGGAGAGTGGGCGGATGTAATGGCGCAGGGCACGGAATCCCTCAAGAAAGCGGACGGAAAATTGGGGAGGGCAGAATCTCGCCTTTTTTACTCTCGCCTCTTTTTCACAAATGAAAGAGGAGTGGGTACAGGCTTAGGGCACAATGGTGCCGCCTTTGAAATGCAAAAAGAAAGTCCGGTTAGCCCTTGCCGTCGCTCTGACGTTCGCATGCGTTTGTTTTGCCGGGCCTGCGACTTAGAAAAGTCGCTTCCTCGTCCTGTAGAAATGAACTGGGGTTTACAAAGGAAGGGTAACGACTTCTGGCTAATATGGCGATTAAAGTTATAGGAATAATTATATAAATTGGATTCTGCTCTCCCGCATCGTGCTCGACTAATTCAACCAGTAGTGATGTCAAAATGAAAGCACCCAGGATTCTGGTCGCAGCAGCCCTAACATTAACGGCTCTCGCAGCCACAACCGTTGTTGCGCAAACCGAAGCGTCATCCGCAGCAGCAGTTTCGATGACGACCATCTCCGCGCCCTCTCCCTCCGACAACAGCGCCGATCCGGCCGTACAGCCCGTTAAACCCGCGCCGCACCACTATGGCCCGGTCTCGTTCCGCCATGACGGGCTGTGGTTCTCCACTGAGGATGGGAGTACACATTTGCAGGTCCACGGTTACGTTCAAGCAGATGACCGCATGTTTTCGGCCAACTCCAAAGGCGAAGAGCTGGACACGTTCCTGTTCCGCCGCATGCGGCCATTGTTTGAAGGTGCGCTATTCGACAATGTCGACTTCCGCTTCATGCCGGACTTCGGCCAGAACAATCCGCAGGTCCAGGAGGCGTACCTGGAATTGAAGACTCTGCCATTCGCGAAGTTCCGTGTTGGGAAGTTCAAAGAGCCGATCGGATTGGAAGTCCTGCAATCTGACCGGAATCTGAAGTTCCCGGAGCGGTCGATGGCGTCCGATCTGGTCCCGCTGCGCTACATCGGCGCGCAACTGTCGGGGAGCATCCTCAAGAATTCGATCAGCTATGCAGGTGGATACTTCGACGGTTCGAGCGATGGATCGAACGGGGTCTTCACGCAGTGGGCGCAGGGGAATGAGGGAGTTGGACGCATTTTCCTGCAGCCATTCGCTGCCACGGGAGTTAACGCAGTTCACCAATTTGGCTTGGGCGTGGCTGGGTCGTCGGGAAGCCAGCACGGCACGATCGCCGGATTGAAGACCGTGGGGCAGACAACCTTCTTCCAATATTCGTCGAATGTAGTGGCTGGTGGCCAGCATAACCGGATCGCTCCGCAGGCCTACTATTACGCCGGGCCGTTCGGTCTGATGGGCGAGTATGCGCTCTCGTCGCAGGCCGTGCTCAACAAGGGTGTGATCGGAAAATTGACAAACCAGGCTTGGCAGGCTCAGGGCTCAATCGTGCTGACAGGCGAGAAAAACAGCTACGGAGCGATCCGGCCGCCAAATTCGTATGAGCCGAACCGCGGCTTCCGGCACTTCGGCGCGGTGGAACTCGCGGGACGCTTCGCTCAGCTGGCAATTGATGGCCGGGCATTTTCGGGATTCGCCAAATCTACGACGGCGGCGCAACAGGCCAAGGAAGTTGGCATCGGGGTGAATTGGTACCTGAACCAATACGTGAAGCTGGTTACCGACTACGAACGTACCAACTTCCGTATGGCCTCAACGAAAGTGACTCCGCTTCACGATGAGAACGTGTTAATAAGCATGATCCAGCTGGAGTTCTAAGCCGCGAATGAACGAGCCCGTGGGGCGGAGCGGAGCATCCGTCCGACAGAGAACCCGGAAGCCTCTGTGCTTACTGCAACAAGAGCCGCGCAGCATTTTAGGCTCTTTCAGGCTAACGACGCTTACGAACATTTGTGTATTCTGACCGTACCATCAAGCCTAGCCCCTCTCCACCTTATGCTGGCAGATACACCGTGGCCTCGCGGTTTCGGTGCCACTCTTGCGAATGTGGGTCCATTGTCCGAGGGCTTCGAACGGTCTGTTGCCTCGCCGCTCCAACCTCGTAGGCTATGTGCGATGGGACGCACAGTCCGATCAATTTCCTCCTTGTCAGACAATCACTCCAACAGCTTTCAGGTCGCAGTCCGGATAGCCTGTCAACCGTCCGGAATCGTTGGCAGGGATAGAACTGGCAGTTGAGGCCAATCGCCCGTTAATGCAATTACGAGTAGTGGGGTGGAATCTGGGAAAACCTACCACCGTTACTATTGCGGCAGCCCAACTTTACGTACGAGTTCGGCAAACCGTGGGTCGGAACGCACCAGATCGAGGCGGAAGTCGGTCCTCAGACTCTCGACCTGGTAGTCGCGCTCTTCGTAGGCGGCGTTGAGCCACCGAAAGGCTTCGTCTTTTTCTCCTAACCCGGCGTAGAAATCGGCGATGTCATATGCGGACCAATAGCTCGCCTTCCGCTGCGCTTGCCGGACCTCAATGCCTTTGGTCAGCGCGCCCTTCCAGCCTCCAGAATGAAAGCCTTGTGCCAGAGCAGAGGCAAACTCAGCGTCCTTCGGGTTCCCATCCAGTTCCCCGAGGATCTTGAATTCTTCCACTGTCTTCGGGTACATACCTTTGCCCCAATAGGCGAAAGCCAAACAATTGTGGGCCTGGGCGAATGCCGGGTTCTCACTGGCCACTTTTTGGCAGGTGGCAATTGCATCGTCGTAGCTTCGTACCGCGATTTGAACCAATCCTACACTCTCAGTGATGATCGGGGACAGTGGATCAAGCTGGTGGGCGCGATTCATTTCGTCCAACGCCTCCTTCTCTCGGCCGCCAATCCAGCCAATATCCTGCCCATGCCATTGGCGGGCCGAGGCGTCGTTCGGATCAAGTTCTAAAGCCTTTTTGTACTCGGCCTCCCCCCCGGCAAAGTCCCAGTCAAATTCCATGTAGTTGGCACCCAGAACGGCACGGGGATGAGCCAGCGTCGGATCCAGCTCCAGCGCCTTGCGCGCCGCCGCATTCGACTTGGGAATGACATCGCTCGATTTCGCGCCATACACCGGATAAACCGTATACACATCGGCCAGACCCGAATATGCCAACGCGTAGCCGGGGTCCTTGGCAATGGCCCGATTGAAAAACGAAATGGCTGACTCCAGGTCTGCGGCCGTTCGTTTATTCCAGGCGTAGCGTCCCTTTAAATACAGCTCATAGGCTTCGGGATTCTGTGTGCCCTGCTTGGTGACCGACTGTTTCTCGGAACTGCTCATCCCCGAGCGCAATTTCGCCGCCAGATCGCCAGCAATCTGCTGCTCCAGCACGATGATTTGCGTGCTCTTGCCGCTGTAGTGCTGTCCCCAAAGCTCCGTATTGTCGCGGACGTCGGTCAGTTCAGCGCTGACTTCCACGTTATCGCCGTGCGGCGTTACGCGCCCGCTGACCAAGGCCGACACGCCCAGCTCGCTGCCGGCCTTCTGCGCGTCTACATCCTTTCCTTTGTAGCGAAAGACCGAGTTGCGTGACTTGACCTTCAGGTCGGGAACGTGGGTCAGGCTGGCAATCAGGGACTCCGTGATGCCGTCGCTCAGGTAGTCAACGCCGGCATCACCGCTGACGTTAGCAAAAGGAAGAACGGCAATTGAATCAATCTGCGCTGCCCTACCAGACCGCAGGTACCACGCGAAAGCAGCCACCAGCGCGACAACGGCAACGCCCGCGGCAATCCAAATCCAGGACTTGTTGCGCTTCGCCTCCGGCGCCGCCTGCACCGCGACTCTGCTCGATTCGCTTTGCCTCTTCAGACGCTTGAGGTCAGCCAGCAGGTCGGATGCATGCTGGTAGCGGGTGTCCCGATCTTTCTCCAGCGCCTTGTCAATGATCCGTTCCAGCTCCGGGTGCACTTCCGGGTTGAGGCGTGCCAGTTTCGCCGGCGCCCGGTTCAGGATTGATTCGAAGATCACTCCTGAAGTGTCGCCGCGAAACGGCAGGGTGCCCGTCGCCATTTCATAGAGCACCACGCCAAACGAGAACAGATCTGTGCGAGCATCCAATTCTTTTCCCCGCACCTGTTCGGGTGACATGTATGCGACCGTACCCAGTGCCGTCCCGGGACTGGTCAGCTGGGCGGGGCCGACGTCGGCCGTGGCTTCCAGCATCACTGCACTTTCAGGAATTCGCGCGCCGGTGGACGAAACCTTCGCCAGTCCGAAGTCGAGAATCTTGCCATGCTCCTGGGCCGTCACAAAAATGTTGGCCGGCTTGATGTCACGATGGATCACGCCCTTGGAGTGCGCCGCATTCAGCGCGTCGGCTATTTCGATGCCCAGCGCGAGCACCGTCTCGCTTTCCATCGGCTTGCCGCCAATGCGATGCTTCAGCGTTTCGCCGTCGAGAAACTCCATGGCGATGAACGACTGATCCCCGCTTTTGCCGATTTCGTAAATGGTGCAGATGTTGGGATGATTCAGGGCAGAAGCCGCGCGTGCCTCGCGACGAAACCGTTCGAGGGCCTGCGGGTCCTGCGACATTTCATCCGGCAGGAATTTGAGCGCGACGAAGCGGCCCAGTTCGGTGTCCTCGGCTTTGTAGACCACGCCCATGCCGCCGCCACCAAGCTTTTCAACGATGCGGTAGTGCGAGATGGTTTGGCCGACCACTAGGAGACCCAGGTCCTCGGGTCGATTCATCTTACGGAGGCGGCATTCGCCAGTCAACGAAATGGCCGCTCAGGGGGGAGCATGTCGAAGCGAGGAACGCACGCTTTGAAGGGCAGGAGTGGAGATGTTGATCGCGGATCCAATTTCAATGAGGAAGTGATCGACACTGTGAAGAGCTTCGGCATTCAGCCGAAGCGAACCAGCTTCCGCAGTCCGTGGCAGAACGGCGTGGCCGAGCGCTGGGTCGGCAACTGCCGACGCGATCTGCTTGACCATGTAATTGTTCTGAATGAGCGGCATCTGAAACGCCTGATGAGGGAGTACGTTCGCTATTATCACGAAGACCGGACGCATCTCGCGCTGTCGAAGGGAACACCTTCCACTCGTGAGGCTGAGAAGGATCCCAAAACCGGCTGCAGAGTCATATCTATGCCAAGACTTGGCGGCCTGCATCATCGCTACAATCTGGCGGCCT
>DATNKA010000887.1:0-2123 GCA_035603655.1 Candidatus Acidiferrales bacterium
GACCGGGGTATATAGACGTGAACCGAGTCGAAACCTGAAGTTCGCAGTGCGACCGGCTCCGACTCCATATCGAATATCTGAATTCCGCCGGCATCCCATTCGGTGACTCGATGAAAGCGTCCGTCAAGCCACGTTCCCCAGCCCTTAACGCTGTCGGGACGGCGCAGGTGCACGGATATCGAAAAAGCTTTTTCTGGTGGAATGTGTGGAGTGGGTCCAGGAAAGCCGTTCGGCATTCGCATACGTGTCAACGCAACCTGAGAGTTTCCTTTGGGACCAAGCACAAATGAGGAAGACTCCAGCAGAGAAAAATGCTCCACCAATCTTTTCCCAAACATGCCTTGAAGCATATGTTCTGCCTCGCGCCGCGCTAGAACTTACCGTTGCTATTTTTCCATTGATCGCGAGGTGGAATCGCTTCGAGCGTATCCCAGTGCTCAGCGATCTTGCCGTTCGCAATGCGGAATAGATCATAGATGGCAGTCGGTACGCCACCAAACGTAGCCTCGGCGACGACGAGGACGAAGTTACCCTCGCCAAGTATCTTGTGCACGCTTTTGTATACGACGGCCTGACCTTTGGCGGCAAGAGCCTTTAAGCCCGCAATCAGTCCCGGGATTGTATCGGCCACCCAGGGGTTGTGCTGAATGTATGCGGTGCCGTTGAAGTAGCTCGGAAAAGTCTGGCGACGGCCTGCGAGAAGGTCGTCCATGTAGCGCTGCATGAGTTCCTTGTTTGCATCGGTCTTGTCCAGATCGGAGGCGATCGTGGGACCGTCGATCATCGTGTGCCCGCTGGGGCTGGGTTCGGTCGCGGTTTCCTGCAAGTTGTCCGAGTGCTCGACGATCAAGCCGTCTTCGAAGCGAAAGATGTCGAAGCCAATTTTTGGTCCGAAGAAGTTGTACTGCGTGTGAGCGAAGACATAGTCCCCATCTTCAAAGACGCGGATCGTATTGACGGACGCATCGGGCGGCAGGTTCTTGATGAGGGCGGCGACACCTGCCGGACCGGTTCCCACCTGCAAGTTGTGCTGGATATACTTATTCGGATTGACATATGCGAGTGGAACCGGATCTTTGGTCTCAAGCGACTTCAGCAGATCGATGACCTGTTGTTTACGGCTGGGCGCCATGGGTCCTCCGGGACAGTCTCTCTATTGTAATAATGGACCATTCGGTCCTTTATTTGCAAGCCTCGCAGTCGAATTGACCGATAATGTTGCAATGGGACGACGAAAACTGTTCACCCGAGAGGATGTCCTCGATAAAGCAATCCCAGTCTTCTGGAAGCATGGCCTCGCTGAGACGAGTGTTCAGGACCTTGAACAGGCCACAGGTGTGCGCAAATCTGGCTTGTATACGGAATTCAAGGATAAAGAAGACGTGTTCGTGGAGAGCCTGCGCAGGTATTTCGACGTCCTGATGGCACGCGGACACCTGACGAAACAGCCTCTGGGTTGGACCAATGTTGAGAGTTTTCTTAAGGTCTGCTATGGGAGTTGGGGCCAGAAGGGCTGCTTCTCGGTGAACTCTATGCGCGAGTTTGCAGACCTCCCTCCAAAAGCCCGCCAGATTATGGTCGCGAGCGTAATGAAAGCCCATCAGTTGCTCATCGACAATCTAGCTGCAGCGCGTGGATCTCGTGACGATAATGATTCCCTCGCTGGCTTGATCGTCACGTTCTTTAGCGGAATTTGCCTGGAGCAGAACCTCGGTCCCGACCGGGCGCGAATTACGAAGAAGATCGACGCCTTCATGCGGTTGATTCGCGCAATCTGATCCTCAAGTGAGACGAAGAAGGAAAGAATCCAGGCCGAGTCGAACCATTAACGACCTTGGCGCGGTTCGGATTCTCCTTCTGAATGTTTGCTGCTTCTTCACTTCGTCTCAAAATCGGTGGAGACGCTGAGTTTCTTCCAAATTCGTGCTTCCTCTAATCGCGCAAGATCATTCTTCTCAGCGGCGGCGTACGCATCGCTGCCCAGCAAGAGTCGCAACGGAGGGTTCCGTTCTTGCGTCAACTGGACGATCGCCTGAGCTGCCTTTTTGGGGTCACCAGGCTGCTTGCCGTTGTAGTTCCGCTGAAATCTTGCGGTAGCTCCAACCGTCGAATCGTATTCAGGA
>DATNKA010000888.1:0-3963 GCA_035603655.1 Candidatus Acidiferrales bacterium
CCCGCCGCACGCCTGCGTCGGCCGGAAATCTAGAAGCACATTTATCGCGTCCAGCAAAGTTGGTCTATACTGACGAACGCCAGCGGGAAGGCAAAAACCTTTCGGCTGGCGTTATGCTTTGGTGCTTTCCCGAATCAGAGATTAGGGATTTTAAACGAATGACTTCTAAGATCGAGCGCCGTTCCCGGCAAAGAGTTGTTGCACGTCTGCCGGTCCGCGTTCGAAGCGTGGGGGATAATACTGAACTGAGGGCCGAGACTCGGGATGTCAGCACCAATGGCGTGTTCCTCTATACCGCATCGGCCGTGGTGGAGGGCTCGGACGTCGAATTGGTTCTGATCCTACCGCCCGAACTCACCTCCGGCGAAAAGTGCTGGGTTTGCTGCCATGCCCGCGTATTACGCGTGGAGCAAGGTCCGGGCAAGGGCTTGGGCGTAGCCGCGGAGATCCGGCGGATCGACGTTCTACCCGAGATTCCGATGTCAATCTGATGCTCCGGCGCCGCAATCCTTTTTGTAAATCTTCTCCCGCCGTCCCAAGAAACGCCTGCCTCGCCTTTGAAGGACTCAGGAAGCGGATTATTTGTGAAATGTTTGATAAAATGCTTTCCTTGACCCCAACCTTGGTGCCATAATGGCGGCCCAAGAAAATGCTCTGGCCAAACTCAGTACTCAGGCGGCCCAGTTATGTGGATTGATAAACTGGCGGACGGTGTGGTGCAAGTACAGACCCCCATCGGTCCGCGTTATGTGATGCCTTCTTTTCTCCAACGCGCTTATTTTCTGTGGATGTTTCGACACTTTCCAATTCTTCCTCATGCCGTGCTTAGTTCCTGGCAGCAGCGACTGATTGACCGCTTATGTTCGGAACAGAGGTTTGTTTCCATGGCCTATGCCGATGGATTGGATGATGCCCCGGTAATTGGCACAGTGGAGAGGCGCTCAGCGACGGGGCCGGAACCATCGGCCTCGCGGCGTCAAAACGTCAGAGAAGGTTCTCGAGGTCTGCCCGCGGAAGTGCGGCAGCGCTCTTAGACTCAGCGGGCCTTTACAGAACGCATGTCAGCTGACAAGAGGAACCCCGTTCGTCCAACGGGGTGTGTTGTCTCGCCGCCTTGCGACTTGCGGGACGAACGCGCCGTTCTCTCTGCTGCTGAAAAATCTGTTGTGCCCGCTGCGCGGGCAGAGGTGTGCACTACATCTCGATTTGCTTAACTGCGCACGTCTCCGTGGCGTTGCCACAAATACTCAACGCAGCGAACAGCATCGCGAATGTGACCGTCCATGCCGGAAATGCTACAATCACAAATTGTCCCATCCAGCAGATTTTCACCGCGGGCGCGTAGCTCAATTGGCAGAGCAACTGACTCTTAATCAGTAGGTTGAAGGTTCGATTCCTCCCGCGCTCACCATCTTTATCAACAACTTGCGGTTGGTCGCCATCCATCCCTCTTGACCACTGTGGCTGTTTTTGAGGCTGTGACTACATCACGTACTTCTGCTGGTTAAGTCGATCAATGACCACCTTGATCTGAGACGTCTCGGGGTGGAGATAGCCCATTGTCGTCTCCAGGCTCTCGTGCCCCATGACTTCCTTGACCAGCCCCGGATTCCTCGTCTCTGCCATTGCCACCGTACCAAATGTGTGGCGGGCGCTGTACAGCTTCAAGGCATCTGGGATTCCGAGCTTTCGAGCAAGCTTTCGGAACGCGTGCTCGATCCCGCTCAGTCCGATGTGACCCGATGTAGACTTCTTGGAAGGAAAAACCCAGCCTTCCGTTTGCCCCGATTGTTCAAGCTGAATGTTCCTGAGCAGAGCGATGACGCGCTCGCTCAACGGCACAAGCCGGCGAGCTTTGCGTGTCTTGCCCTTGGGGTTGAAATAAAACGCGCTCTCCCAGTTGATCTGCTCAAAGCGCATTCTGATGACTTCCCCGTCTCTCAAGCCCGAGTCCAGCATGATGATCAAAACGTCTTTCAGCGGTCGTGGACACGATGCCAAGAGTTGTCTTTCGTCCTCCAAAGTCACCATGCGATCCCTGGGAAAAACTTTGAGCGACTTAATTCTTGGCACTTCACGAATCAGCTTCCAGTCGCGGGCCTTGCCCAACATCCGGCGCAAGGTCCGGATAGCGCAATTTCTGCTGTGGGGCGATTCGTGAAATTTCGTGGTCTCAACATCATCCGACGTAATTTGGTCCATCCGCATCCCGCATAACGCGGATTGCAGAATCAAACGACGACCGTTCTTGTAATCGTTCTTGGTTTTCTGTTCAAGCGTAGTCTTGTCGAGCCATTCCACGAATTGTTTGGCGAAATCTTGAATCAGCGGTGCTCGCTTCGGCTGTAACGGTTCTCCGGACTCCGCAGCGACCCTCGCCTTAGCCTCGATTCGCTCCGCTTGCTTTTTGTTCTTGGTTTTAGTGCTGCCTCGGTAACGCCTTCCATTCAGGTAGAAGAGGTAGTACCAGACATCACCCCGTAGGTAGATAGACATGCCGTTCCTCCTTGTTTGCGCGCACAGAGGAAACACGGATGCCGGATCGGATGAACTCATCCAGATCTGCAATATCATACAATGCGCGTCCTCGGGGTTTGTAGAATTTCGGCCCGACGCCCTGACACCTCCAAGCCCTTAGTGTGCCGGCTGGAATGCCGGAATATTCAGCTGCTTCCCGCGTTCCAACGAATCGGTTCTCAATCCTTCTCAATAGCACTGCCACGGCAACCTCCAAGCCTTGGTGAATCGTTCTTGCTCTAGGATGAACTTTTCGATCTTGCTTGCCCTATAGCGGAAAACGAATATAGAACGTGCGCATCGTCGACTTCCGGACCACAGGTCGGGGCGCTTCTCGCGAGAAGCGACAGGCACGCATTTGATTTGTTCCTTCCCTCACCAGCGCGGCGAAGTCAGGGTGTACACGAAACTGTTTCCGACCGCAGCAGAAAAATGAGTGTGAAGGGGGCATCGTTCGTTCTTGGGAAGGTCATCGTGACTTCTCTTACTGCTAGTGCGATTGAGCTGGGCTACTTTTCGCAAGCTCCAAGAATTTTTCTGTGGAAATCTCGGGATTCAGCTGAGAAAATCCTACGTAGCGGCATGCTTAGGGTGGCGCGAGGCAAGAAATCGGGCATGGCTCTCTCAATTCCTTGATAGTCGGGTCCCGATTGAGCAAGGTGCCTGACTGTTGGTCGGTGGACGCCCGGGTCAGGTCAGGTTTGGTTTGGTTTTTCAGAAACGCTGCTTCGCAGCGGCAGAAGGGTGACACGTCACCCCCAAACGGGAACTGCAGAGATACCTGAAGTTCTCCGGGCTCTTAAGTGCGTCAACTCTTTCTGAATCAGCGACTAAGTTGTTTTCATGAATTTCAGCGTTTACGTTTGTAAACAAAATGTCGTTCTCAACCGATGATCGTGTAAACACACTGATTCGATTGTGGTTGTTACTTTCCGTCGAAGACGGTACGCTCGATGCGCGAAGTGCGTGAATGCCGGCCCTTTTCGACGTAGGCTTATTTAGCCGCACGCGAGAGTCGTGAAATGGCGTCAACTGTTGAAATCAGGGAGATAAGCTCGCCGAGAATTGGGCCGACTTTCGGTCAAAACGCGTTATTGAGATTTTTCGCCAACTCGGGAATCAGCAGATTGGCACAATTAAGTTGGCTCAATGTCAGTTTGGATTTCTCCGCCATGCTTCTGGAGGTAATGCAACAGTATTTGTTTGGCGTGGTCCGCTTCGTAGCGGTGTTTGCTGTCCCCTAAAAGGACGCCGTCGAGGTACAGTCCCCACTTGCCATCCTCGGTCTCTTTCACCACAATCATTGGAGGCAGATACTAGCACAATACCCACAGAAACTCCTCAATGAGCGTAATCGCGATATTTCGCCAGTCATGCTCCCCGGCCTATAATGTCCGGGTTATGTTGGTTTCGCGGAAATGGCGACTTCGGCTATTCGCTTTGGCG
>DATNKA010000889.1:0-11340 GCA_035603655.1 Candidatus Acidiferrales bacterium
CACGGCAGCCTGTTTGAGTATTTGCAAAACGACGCGCTCGACGCCGACCCCTACGGTTTCAATGGCAAGTCGCCAAAGCACTTCAATACCTTTGGCGGATCACTCGGCGGTCCACTGAGCATTCCTCATCTTTACAACGGGAAGGACAAAACATTCTTCTTTTTCGACTACGAGGGAAATCGCCGCTTCACCGCGGTTGCCCAGCAGTTCCTCGTTCCTACGCCGGCAGAGCGAAACGGTGACTTAACTGCGCTCGGTGGCCCGCTGATTTCGCCAGCAAACATCAGTCCGACCGCCGCAGCGCTATTAAGCTACTACCCATTGCCGAATGTCACCGGCCAGTCGAACTTCAATTACGAGAATTTCCAATCCACCCCCGCGCGCACTGACGGAGCCGACCTCCGCATCGACCACACCATCAATTCGAAGCAATCGGTTTACGCGCGCTTCAGCCGCAAGAACATGACGGAAGACTACGCCAACCCGCTGTTACCGAATGACTCCGATAGCGTGCACAATCGCAGCCTTCTCGTCTCCCATACTTGGGTTCTCACGCCGCGCCTCTTAAATGAGTTCCGTTTCGGTTTCACCAATGTGACGACCAGCGTTGGTTTTCCCATCGAGGGCGCAGCCGCGCTTTCGCAACTCGATCTGACTGGGGTAAATATCAGCCAACATCCCACCACCCACGCCTTTCCCACGTTCAATTTCAGCGCCGGCACCGGATTCACTCCCATTGGCCGCGACAAGACCGGAGTGACGCAGTCGAAGACGCTCCAGTTCACCGACAATCTGAGCTGGACGCGAAGCAAGCACACTCTGAAGGCTGGTGTTGATGCTCGCAGAGTTCGCTATGCCGACATTGAAACGTTCCTGCCTTCCGATGATTTCGGGCAATTCACTTTTCAGCCAACATTTACCGGCAACGCTTTTGGAGACCTTCTTGAAGGGCTGCCCACAACGATCTTCTTTGCGGTTTCCAGCCCCGACGTGGCCGGAACAGCTTGGCAGTACAGCCTCTTCGGCCAGGATGAATACCAGCTCAGCAGCAGGCTCACACTCAGTTACGGCCTGCGCTGGCAGATCCTCCCAGGCTTCACCGAAGACGGAGGCAATCTGGCAAACTTTGATCTCCGGAACAACTCGATAGTAGTGCCGAACAATCTCCCCGCCTATCTGGTGCAGCAGAACATCCAGGCGTCGAATCTTGGCTTTCAGCAATCGTTCAACGCGTGCAACCTGGGCAATACCGGCTTGCCCTGCACAAACTATGTCACTGCCAGCCAAGATCATCTGCCACAGTCCTTACGAAATACTTACAAGCGCAACTTCCAGCCACGGGTTTCTCTCGCCTACCGTCCTTTCAACGATACCAAGACGGTCATCCGCGCAGGCGTTGGGATTTTCACCGTGACCAATCTTGGTCCGCTGTCCTTTAACAACAGCGGTAACCCAACATCCGCACTGCACACTTACACCAACAGCGGCACCGTGACAGCGCCTCTCATTCGGTTCCCTAACACCGCGCCCCCGGCGGTGGGCGTGCAATATGGTGGTGGCGGCCTCGATCAGGGTGTCGATCCCAATTACCGCGACCCGCAAGCCAATCAGTGGAACCTCACCGTGGAGCATCAGCTCACCAGTAGCGATAGCCTCCGTGTCAGTTACGTTGGCATGCACACTTACCGGCTGAACATCACCGAGGACCTCAACCAGATTCCCGCCAGCACTACGCTCTATCAGCCGACGGCCGCAAGTCCTTACGTCGATCCGCGAGCGCCCTATCACAACTGGTTCAGCCTCTATAGCACCTTCAATGCCGGCGAGGCCAACTACAACGCGCTTCAAGTTGAGGAGAGCCACAAAATGTCCCACGGGCTCTACTTCAGCGCGAACTATACGCTGGCGAAAAATCTCGCCGACAATCAGGGCGATACTCCTACTGCCTATGCGGGCGAAGTCAATTACGGAATTCCCATCGCCAACCGCTTCGATGTCCACAGTGACTACGGCAATGTCGAGGGCACGCGTCGCCATCGCTTCCTTTTCACCGGTCTCTACCAGTTGCCCGTCGGTCTAGGCCGCACTTTCCTCAACACAGGTGGTTGGAGAAACGCCGTGCTGGGCGGCTGGGAGCTGACCACCATAACATTGCTTGAAACCGGCCCCTGGCTTACGCCAAGCATCAGCGACTCCTTCGATCAGTCCAATACCAATGTCGTCAATCGTGGGGCTTTCTTGCGTCCCGACCAGGTCTCGACGAATTTCTATCAGGGTCAGTCCCGCGCGCAATACTTTAATCTCGCCGCGTTCGCGCCCACTCCCGCCGGTGCTGGACGCTTCGGCAACGCCGGGGTTGGTATCCTGCAGGGCCCCGGCACAACCGCGGCCAGTCTCGGCCTCGCCAAAGTCTTCCGCGTTACGGAGAAACTAAGAATGCGCTTTGAGTCCACGTTTACCAACGTGCTCAACCATAGCAACTTCGCTCCGCCAGCAACGCAGATCGATGTTCCGTCGACCTTTGGCGTCCTGAGTGCGCCGCAGACGGCGGAGAACGCGGGAAACCGCACCGGTCAACTCGCCCTGCGAATCGAATTCTAGGGTTGCACTAGATCAAGTGCCGCCTATGATCTACCGAGTTTGCGCCCGATCGTTCGATTATTTCCCGCGCCCGCCGTTGGACAACTTGTGATCCCGGCATTGGGTTACGTCTTGGTCGATCACTAGCGGAGCAGCCTTCTCAGACATGTAGATCCGTTCTTGCTGACCTTTGGGCGTTTGCAGGCCCATAAAAAATATTCGTTTCATAGTTGGCGAGGAAAGGAGCGACCAGTGGATCGGTCGATCCGGGAACATGCCGCTTGGTCGCAAGCACACGCATGCTTATGGCATGCACGCGGCTGGCCAGGGCTCGGCCAATTTCGCCATCGCCCAAAGTGCCAACCGTGTGAGTGCAGGCGCACCGCTTCGCTCTGCGCCGTGAGGTTGGGCTGTACCCTCTTGGATTTGGAGGGCACCAAGGCAGGTCACGCCCAGGTGCAATCCACCATCGGTACCCACGAGAAATGAGTAGCTCCTCGCGATCGAGCACACCTACATCCTGTGATCTCCGAAGAAGTATTGATCGCACTCGGCTTCAGGGGTTCGACCAGCACAGATAGGCGAACGTCTGAGGATCGATGATTGGTTTCTCCGCCAAGTCATTCCTGCGCTGGAACGCGCGCAACGCCATTTCCGTCGCGGCATCGAACTTGCCGCTCTGCGCAATTCCCAGGCGACGCTGTACCCACTTGACCCTCTCTCCAGCGTCACCTCTGACCATGGTATTGAACCGGTTCATGTCCACATTCCCACCTACGAAGCCTGGGAGTCCGGTGGCGTCCCCTTGATATTGGTGAATCCACCAGTTCGTACTGTCGCCCCATGGTGGTGGGACGCGGGGAGCGGCCTGCTTGGTCACGATTGGGCCGAGTTGAGCCGGACCCTTGTTGAAAGGGTAGTCCTTCACCCACAGCGGCGATTCGATCAGATCGGGGAGTTCTGGTCTCAATAGTTCTTCCTGCCAAACACGCAGGCTCGTGTAGATGATCGGGGCCACTTTATAGAAATCCTTCAGCGTTCTCCAGGCAGCTCGAATATATTCAAGGCGCCGACGCGCCGCTTCCAGTGCACTCGCCCGGTCCAGCCCACGTAGGCCTCCAGCGACCTCGACGTCAAGCGATGGTGGAAGGTCACTTCGATCAAGTGTCCCTACCGTATGAATGAAGGCCTGAGCCTGGGCAACAGGATGCGGGGGTGGACCGTTCTTCCGATCGACCAAGGGATTGGGTAGGCGCAGGAAAAGGTACGCGCCACGCACCAGGCCGGCAGATCGCATCGCCGGCCACTCGCGTGAAAATGTTGACCCGCGTAGCGTACCGTAATTGGATTCGAAAATTGCGAAACTCATGTGAGCTTCATTCTTGGCAATAACCCAATCGCGAGTGGTGTTCTGATCTCCGCTGTAGGTGTCTAAGCCAAAAAACAAGGGGCGATTCGAAGTCTGTACTGCCGGTGAAGTGGACCCGGCTGTCACTGGCGCGGGGGCGAATGCCGCGCGCACGGTCTGATGACGCGCAACGGCTGGTCGTACGAGCGTGGCTCGAACCTTCATCCACTCGAGTGCCAACATACGTTCGTTGGGTCGCACTTTTTGTCCATTGAGTTCCGGATGTCGAGCATAGAACACCATATCGGTGAGCCGATCCACATCGGTTTGCCCGTTCCTGACGGCTTCTGTGATCGCCTGTGTCTGGTGGCCGGATCGAACCAACTGGCGAAAGCGATCGGTGGCGGAAGGCTGCCCAGAGATCTCTTCCATCAGCTCCCGGCGGAATGGAAAGGGCATCGGGGCGGGCCTACGGAGAAATGGGATTGGCACGGCCGGGAGCCGACGGGGAATGGCAACGGGCACTGCCGCCCGCGCGCGAGATAGAATCGGCCCGGCTTGCTGCTCGATCTTGTTCAGGATGGCACTTCCGGCCGTAGACAACGCAGCCTTTTGAATGTTCTGGCCCGATGCAACTTTTTGTACGAATGACAGTGCGTCGGCCGCATATGGCGACGGCGGCAACAGACGCCCGGCGGCGGCAAACGCGGCATCCTGAATGTTCTTGCCTTTTGCCAGCGCCAGAGCGGCGTCGAAAGCGGCTTGCGCGGCCGCGCCACCAGGGACCTGGGCCCGCGCCGAGTTCAGCAAAGATTCTCCGATATTCTTTCCTTTGGCCAAGTTCATTGCGGTGTCAAAAGCAAGTTGGGCCACCGCCCCGCCCGGCACGGCACTGCGGGCAGCGGCGATCAATGCCTGGGTGATCGGCTGTCCCGCTGCGAGAGCGTTGGCCGCGCCAAGCGCTGCTGCGACCCCGGTCCCGAGGCCGGGTATGAACGGAGCCACCATGGCTGCAAACTGCAGACTCTTCCGCAAATCTCCGATCTGTCCCTGCGCGGCTTTCTGCATCGCCTTCACTACGTTCTCGCCGCGCGCGGCCGCCATCGCGGTATCTACGTAGAACCGTGTCACCGGAGTACCGGCGAGCGATCGCACCGCCCCCTGAAAAACGTTCTTCCCGCTCGCTGACGCTTGCGCTGCTCCCAGTCCGGCCCGCAGAGCCATTCCGGCCGGAGTCCATGCCAGTCCGCTGGTCAGAACCGACATGGGTATTATCTTGTCTACTGCTGAAAGTCCCTTGCCCACAGTCTTGACCGCTCCTCCCGCGGTCTTCGCCAAACTCTTCGCTGCTCTGGCGAAGCGGTGGACCACGCTCCCGAGGAAGTGATCGAGCTCTTCGTCCTCCATGTACAGCAAGTATTCGAAGCTCGGCAGACCCTCATTGAGTAATTCGGGGGACTCAAACATTTCCTGCAGAACTTCCTGTTGATAGGAACGCGGTGTCGGAAAGTAATCAAAAGCCGGCTGCATGGGCGGCCTCGTTTCGTCGATAAATTCAGGTCGAACGCAATGACCTGGGAATTTCAGAACATTCAGAAAAGCTCCTTGGGTAATCAGTGCCGGCCTTCGCCAAAGACATGCCTTGGACCACGACCCTAAGCCACGGACGAGGGGTCGGGAACACTGGCACTGTCCAAATCTATGTTGGCCACGGTCTGACTCGGCACCTTCATACTGCCGACTGCTTGTGCGAGCTGCCAATTCGTGCTGAACTCGATGCTGCTGAACAGAGGCTCGGGAGCGGGAAGCGGGCTCTGATACGAAGCCTTGGCACCGCCCGCGAATTTGCCGATGTTGAACACCCAGAACAAGGGCCGACTGTCGAAGCCTTTCAATTGCCTGGCGATCAAGTAGGAGCAATACACTCCGGGTAAGAATCCGCCGGCGATGATGCCGGCGACCCAACTCTTGTAGTAGTCACGCATCGCGTCGTTGACTCGGTCCCCGGTTTCGATGTCAAGGTAGATCACCGATCCGGGAGGAAAACTTGCATGTGTGGCTAGCCCGATGGCATCAGCAGCGTCCGTAGTCCCTTTCGCAGTCGAGGGGTTGGCGGAACAGGTTGGGCAAACCTTTATTTGCTGTTCGCCAACGTAGATCGGCGCCAGGCCCCATCCGAGGCCGGTCAGAAAGGCGCGCTTCGTCATCCACCCGAGTGTCGCTCCCTGGTTCGGCGCAGGAGTCAAATAAAATCCGCACCATTTCAGGTTGGTATTTCTCCAGAGCGCCGTCATGGCATTGTCGCCTGGGTAACCAGCCCGGTCGCAGCCGGCGTAGCCGAGCATCACTGGAGCCCGAACGCCGGTCGGGAACAAGCCCGGCCAGTTTCCGGCAATCAGCAGCGGAAAGCCCGGATCAACCGCGTCCTTCTTGATGTCGTAACGCCAGTACTGATTGCCGCGGAAAAAATATGCTTTGCCGTTCCCCCAATTGATGCATCCGTCCACTGCGTCCAGCGTGAGCCGCGGCCAGTTTCCAGCAATCGGCAGCGGAAAGCCTGGATCAACCGCGTCTTTCTTGATGTCGTAACGCCAGTACTGACCGCCGCGGAAAAAATATGCCTTGCCATTGCCCCAGTTGACGCATGCATCGACGGCGTCCAACGTCAGGCCAATCCAGTTGCCGGCTATCGGCAGCGGAAAGCCGGACTCCACCTGATCCAATTTCGTGTTGAAACGGTAATACTGACTGCCGGAAAAAAAATAGGTGAGGCCGTTGCCCCAGTTGATTGCCGCATCGACTCCCGCTGGCAGCCCCGGCCAGTAGCTTCCAACTGGTAACGGATAGCCCGAATCCGCGGCGTCGTGATTGATGTCGTAGCGGGAGTATTGGCCACTGCTGAAAAAATAAAGTTTGCTCATCGCTGACCTGCAGAGCGGCGACTCGCCGCGTGATTGCGGGCACTTCCGCGCTTCTTTGTGTGTCTGCCCGCGGTCCCGCGTGCAGTTGGTCGGAAGTGCACCAGCCACGATGCACGCAGTGTGCCAGTCGTGAAGTGATTTGTTTTCTCGTCCGAGACCGCACGTTGCAGTGCGCGTCTCCGAAGCTTGCTTCGCAGCTCGGCGAAGAAACCCGCGACTGCCCGAAGCATTTTTCGCAGCTCTTACGGATTTTCAGCCATTTGGCAGCGGCACACGGCGTGCATTAGGAAACGCGATGCTGCTGGCCCCGTATCGGGGGTCGCCATACTTGAGAGGAGGGCAGACATGCCTCATGACACAGATCGCACGCAGTTGGAGTTCGGGTCCGAGCTTTCCGAATACGGAGAAGTCCCCGAACTTGCCTCCGAGCAATACGAAAACGCCGGCCAATTGGGAAACATCATGAACGAAGTATTCGGCGAGACTTCCAACGAATCCTTCGAAGGCGGATACCAGGAATACCAGGAACTGCCGTTGCCAGAGGTCATGGAGGACGAACTGGCTTCCGAGTTGCTCGAAATCCGTAGTGACCAGGAACTGGACCATTTCCTGGGCGACTTATTCAAGAAGGTCGCAAGCGGGATCGGTGCGGCGATCCAGTCGCCGGTGGGACAGGCATTGGGCGGAGTTCTGAAACAGGTTGCCAAGAAGGCGTTGCCTGTTGCGGGCGGCGCGCTGGGAACGTTTGTGGGAGGTCCGCTTGGAGGTATGGTGGGATCCAAACTGGCCTCCATGGCGGGGGACGCTTTCGGCCTGGAGCATGAGGGGCTCAGCGCAGAGGATCGTGACTTCGAGACGGCGCGGCGGTATGTCCGCTTTGCTGGCGAAGCCGCGAAGAGAGCCGCTTATGCGCGGCCTGACCTCGACCCGAGGGCCGTAGCGAAGGCCGCGCTGATCGAGGCTGCGAAACTGCATGCCCCAGGATTGCTCTCGGCTCGCCGTTTCGACGCGGCGGTTGCTGCAGGCGCAAGAGCTCAGGCTCGAAGGGACGCCGCGCTTTTTGGCGATCGGCCAGGTTTCGGCGCTGCCACCTATCCGAGTGCTCCGTCCATTCCCGGCGCGTTCTGGCCCTCTGCGCCGGGGGTGTACTCCACTGCTCCAACCTGTCCTTCTTGCGGCACGGCGTCGGGACCGCACCGACGAACGGGCAAGTGGATTCGCCGCGGGCGGCACATCGTTCTTCTGGGAGTATGACCCCATATGAACGGCCAAATAGCAGCTTTGTGGCTTCTGGAGCAAGAGGCTCGTTCGCTGGCGGCGCGGCTTGGGCGTATGAAACCCTTCGCTCTGATCGCGCCCATGGTGATGGCGGCAACGGTGCCTCAGGCCGCGCAGGCGGCAATGGAGAACCACTTGACCCAGCGCCGAAGGAAGCTGCGCTTGATGATCGATGAATTTATCGGCTGGGTCCGGAGTCCGAGCGGCCGCAGGTCAACCCCAGCTGAAGCGCAAAAAAGGATTGTGTTTCTAAAGTTGAGGTTCAATGCAGTGATTTCGCAATTTCACATTTTCGCCGACGTGCTCACGCAACGCAGTGAACACGAAATGGGAGTCTGGATCGCCGGCCTGGACGACTTCGCGGCCGACGCCCTGGATCTGCCCGGAGGTTATTACCAGATGCCTCCCGTGGTCTGCTACGTCGATCGTGGCCACGGCGGCGCGATTCGCCGGGCGCGCACTCGTTTGCCGGGCGGCGATCCCAGTCCAGTCGCCATTATCAAAATTCCGCACGAGCGGATGATCGGCAGTGGAATCGCGTCTTCTCTGGTTCATGAGACCGGACATGAAGCCGCTCATTTGCTCGGACTGCTCCAGCCGCTGCGGGCTTTGCTTCGCTCGCGGCAACAAGCGGGAGCAGGATCGGCCCAGGCGTGGGGGTATTGGGAGCGTTGGATTTCGGAGGTCGTTGCCGATTTCTGGGGCGTGGCGAAGGTGGGAGTCGCGTCGACTCTCGGCCTCATCAGCCTGGTTAGTCTGCCGCGCGCCTTCGTTTTTCGAATCGACACGCAGGATCCTCATCCCACGCCGTGGATTCGGGTGAAGCTGAGTTGCGCTCTGGGGCGAGAGCTGTACCCGCATCCACAGTGGGAGTTGGTGGCGAAGCTCTGGGAAATGCTCTACCCGATGGACGACCTCGACGAAAAACAAAAAACGGTCCTGGCGGGGATCGACGCCAGCATTCCAGAATTCGCGCGGTTGCTGGCCAACTTCCGTCCGCAGGCGCTGCGCGGCAAGTCGCTCAAAGAGGTGATGCCCCTGGCGGAGCGGCATCCATCGCGCCTGATCGCCTACTACCAGGATTGGGTGAGCTCGCCGGCAAAGATGCGAACTGTTCCACCGTCCTTGGTCTTCGCCGTGATCGGTCAGGCAAGGCTCGAAAGAAAGATTTCTCCCGAAGCCGAAAGCAAGCTGCTCGCAGACTTGCTCAGTTTTTGGGCGATGCGCAGTGCTTTAGATACATCGGCAATATGTTCCACGCAACCGAGAGTGCGGCTCGCTCAGCCACCACCGACGCTCGGCCGCGAATTCAATAGGACTTTACAGTGAGGAGGATCCAATGGCGTTAAAGATCTCTGTAGCTCCCAACACTCCCGCGGTTCTAGAGGGTCAGCTGGTTGTGCTCACGGCCACGGTCACAGGCGGGACGCAAGTCACGATCGGAACAGGGCCGGTCACCTACGACTGGCAGATCACCAACGGTGCGTACACCTACACCGGTAAGTCGACCGGCACAACGGCTCAAGGAGTGTTCACTTGGGATACGGGGGGAGCCGAACCCGGTCACTACACTGTGACAGCTTCCCTGACGTCGAGCGATATACCCGCGATCCAAAACAATACCACCAAGGGCTCAGAGGCTTCCGTTACGGTGAACCTGCGGCCCATTTCCAGCGGCGACACGCTGCCCGTTGCGATGCAGCGCACTTCCGAGCCCCCGACCTCAGACACGGCACTTTGGGTAGCGATTCGGTTTAGCGCGAATCAGCTGTCATTTCAGAACTACCTCCAATTCGTTGACACCATCATGTGCAGCAGCCCAGTCCAGGGAAATGGCGGCGACAGCATTGACACCATCATCGAAACGTATCTCAACCCAAATGGCAACACTTGCCTGCCGCCGCTGAGCAAGAGAAGATTTCTGCCTTTTCCAAACATGGACGCATATCGAGTGCTCAAGGTCGCCACCGAGTGCTTCCTTATGCTGAACTGTGGGGTTTATCTGAGTCAGGCCGCGTTGAGTGGTTTAGTCAGCAACCAACCCATTGCGCCCCCGGCGCCGTTTCCTGTTGCCAGCTACGACGTCAATGACGATGCCAGCCGGCTCAACCAGAGTCCAACGAGCCTTCCTTCCAATATCACTAAATGGTGGAGTGCTTATCTTGCGTCCGGAAACCAATACTTGAATCAAGAAACGGATCAGGTAGCGCTGAACAAAATCATCCCCTACCTTGCATTGGTCCGGTCCCGGCTGAGTGAGCTCCCGGTAAATGGGTTCTGTGACATGGGCTTCCAGTGCTACGGTATTTTGCAACGCAAGCTCACGCACCCTTGCCTGACGGAACTGATCTGGTCGTACTGGCAGGAAGAAGGCATGCTGGTACAGACGCTGAATGCCATCAGCCGCCGCTTCCAGAACCTTCGGGGCTTCGCCGATCGCGACCCCCTGACGCGTTTCGACCTTGATCCTCTACGCCGATTGAACAGCTTGCTATGGGGATATGTACAGGACGAACAGCATCGTTTGAGCGTGGTGCGGCGCGCCTACGAGTACAACCATGAATATGGGCTCGCCCTCGAAGGTAAGGCTTTACGTTCCATGAGGCCGTCGGACAGCCGGTCGAAGTTTCTCGAAGCGTTCCACAACTTGCTCTACCTGTGCACCATTTTCTTCAAGGAAGACGATGACACAACGGTGGTCGCGGACGGCTTCCCCGTGCTGAATGCGCTGAAGGAAGTGCACTACATTCTGGCAGCGGGAGCGGCCAATCAGTTCGGTGAACTTCCGTCGACGGCGCGTCAGGAGATGCTCATGCAGCAGTGGCTGCTGGCCCGGCCCGAGATGCGGGAGTTCCTGGGCGGCAAGATCATGGTGCCGTATCCCGAAGAATGGATGGACCGCGTCGACACCGTCAAGAGCATGCAAGGCTGGACCGACGTCAGCGTGATCTACTTCCGCGACCTAGCAGTTTACGGCGAGCAGATCGTGCTCTCCGTCCGCTACGGCGCGTGGAGCATTACCAACAATCCGGCGCAAGCGGCAAACTGGGCGCGCTATTGGCGGCCTGAGATCCAGGCTTACATTCACGCCTATCGCGCTGCAACGGGGGTGGACTTGACCTCTGAGCCGGTGAACTCCACGCTGCCGTCAGTGCTTCTGCTGCGGCGGTTGGCGACGCAACGGCCGGTACTTCGTGGCTAGGCTGCCATGCT
>DATNKA010000890.1:0-3502 GCA_035603655.1 Candidatus Acidiferrales bacterium
GCTTGGCTGCGTTGATCATGCCCGCCAGTACGATTCCCGCCGTGCCCTGCACATCATCGTTGTAGATACAGTACTTCTCGCGGTAACGCTTGAGCAGGTGAATGGCGTCGGAACCGGTCCAATCCTCGAAGTGAATGCAACACTTCGGGAATACTTCCTGCACCGCCTCGACGAACTCGTCGACAAAAAAATAAAGATCCTCAGTGGACGGGCGGGTCTTGCGCATACCCAAGTACAGCGGATCGTGCAGGTACTGCTCGTTATTGGTGCCTGCGTCGAGGTACATGGGGAGCAGGTATTGCGGCGGCACTCCGGCGCAGGCGGTGTACAGCTGCAGCTTGCCGATGGGAATTCCGGCGCCGTTTGCGCCAAGATCTCCGAGGCCAAGGATGCGGCCGCCATCCGTGACGCAGATGAAGCGCACATCTTTCTGGGACCAGTTTTTCAAAATCTCCTTCACGTTGCCGCGGCGCGTGATCGCTAGGTACATCCCACGCGCCTGGCGGTAAATGTGGCCGAACTTCAGGCAGGCTTCTCCGATGGTTGGGTCGTAAACGATCGGCAGAAAGCGAGCCGGGTCAGACATGACAGTGCGATAGAAGAGGGTTTCGTTGTGGTCGAGCAGATTGACTAGGTAAATGTAGCGATCGAGGTCCGTGTTCCTGTGGCCGAGTTGCATCATTACCCGGCTTAGCTGCAAGTCTTCTGTCTCGGCCACATCGGGTACCAGGCCAACGATTCCTAAGTCCCGTTTTTCTTCCTCGGTAAAGGCCGTCGACTTGTTGAGAGATGGATCGTGTAGCAATTCAATTCCGCGCTTATTGGTCGTCATAAGTTTTTCTCCTTCGTTTTCGACATTGTCGGTGCCGTATCGGCAGAACTAGGATTTGTTTCTCAGCTGGCTTTTGCCACGTACGGGTGAACCATCTTCGCTGGATCGACGACACGGTCGAACTCGTCTTCCGAGACAAACCCCAACTTCAATGCCGCTTGCTTGAGCGTGAGGTCATTGTCCAGAGCGTAGTGCGCAATCTTCGAGGATTTGTCATACCCGATGACGGGCGAGAGTGCAGTTACTAACATGAGGGAGCGGTCCACATATTCCTTGATCTTCTTCAAGTTCGGCTTCGTCCCCTCGATCAGGAATTTTCGGAAGTTGGTGCATCCGTCGGTCATGATCGTGATGGAGTGAGTCACGTTGAAGATGATGAGAGGCTTGTAGACATTCATCTCCAAGTAGCCGCCCGCGCCGCCGAAGCCCACGGCTACATCATTGGCCATCACTTGCACCGCGATCATGGTCAGCGCCTCGGCCTGCGTTGGATTCACCTTGCCTGGCATGATCGATGAGCCCGGTTCGTTCGCAGGGATCACCAACTCGGCGAAGCCCGCGCGCGGCCCGCACGACATCAGCCGAATGTCATTGGCAATTTTGTAGAGCGAGACCGCGAGAGTGCGAAGTGTGCCCGAGAGCTGGACCTGAGCGTCGTGAGCGCCCTGCACCGTGAATTTGTTGGGAGCGCTGCTGAAAGGCAGGTTCGTAAGCTTTTCAATTTCAGCTGCGGCGGCCTCGCCGAAATCCGGAGCTGCGTTGATTCCCGTTCCCACGGCTGTTCCGCCAAGCGCCAGCCGATACACGCCGTGCAATGCATCCTCGATACGCTCGAGATCGTCGCTAAGCATACCTGAGTAGCCAGACCATTCCTCGCCGAGCGTGATCGGCGTGGCGTCCTGCATATGTGTACGACCGATCTTCACGACGTCCTTCCATTCCTCGACTTTCGCTGCGATTGAATCACGCAGGTTCTTAACCGCCGGTACGAGTCGCTCCTTCACGTTTACTGCTGCCGCAATGTTCATCGCGGAGGGGAAAGAATCGTTGGAAGACTGCGACATGTTGACGTGATCGTTAGGATGAACTGGCGTTTTGCTCCCGACCGGCGTGCCTGCAAGCTGACAGCAGCGGTTGGAAATCACCTCATTCACATTCATGTTGAATTGGGTGCCGCTTCCCGTCATCCAAACATGCAGAGGAAACATGTCCTCATGCTGGCCCGCGAGGATCTCGTCACAGACTTGAACGATCAGCTTGTAACGCTGGTCGTCGAGCCGCGCGCCTGTGTGGTTTGCATTCGCTGCGGCCTTCTTTAGAGTTGCGTAAGCCACGATCATCTCGCGCGGGATTAGATCCTTTCCGATGTTGAAATGCTCAAGCGATCGCTGAGTTTGGGCGCCCCACAAACGATCAGCTGGAACCTTCACCTCCCCCAAGGAATCGCTTTCGATGCGCCACTGACCGCCGTCGAGAGGTTGTGCGGATTTGTGTTTCGCATCCTTCAACTCAGCAATGCTATTCGTTTTGGTATTCATGTTGACTCCTCTATCTTTGTTGGAACGATCGCGTTTTCATCAGCCCGACGACCAGTGCGTAAATAGCGATTCGCTTCGTCACGGTACTTATTTTCGGTAGAGAATCTTCACGCTTTTGTGAAGATTCTCGGTCTAGGGAGGGGTAGCATATTTGTCCCTCACAATCGCTGTTAACAATCGCTTTTCCGCCTACGCTCCGATCAAACACGATGCCCTCTTCAAGAAATGATGAATACATTGGCAGTTGGCACGGCAGCGAGCCGAGCGCCGATTGTAGCGACAATCGGAGTTGCCGCGGCATTATGAAGCGGTACCTACGCCAGCAACTCGATCTTCATGAGCTTCGCTGTTTGGGGACCAATCTCGGGCGGCGATGCTGTGCCTCCGTCGCTAGTAAAGAACGCGATTTTCCCGTATTCGCCAGGCCGTCTTGCCCAGTGACCGGCTGAGGGGCCGATGAGCTCCGGAGTGAAGGGATCCCCGGCGATGCTAATCCTCTTCTCGCTATTTTCCGAGGGTTCGAGCGATAGACGATCGATCGTATTCTGGCGATGCGTCGTCAGATAGGCAAAGGCGGCGTCTTGATCGATCCAGAAGTCATCGAACATCCCGCCGCCGCCGACAACTTCCGGCTCCCCGACCGGATTGTAAGTCTCGGGTTCAACCTTGACTCGCAAGAAGAGCTGCTTCGCAGTATTGGTGAAGTAGAGATAGCCGCGCTTCGGTGAATATTGCACACCATTGACACCCGGCTGCTCAGGCTTCATCTGTCCTGGGTAGTAACCCATGCTGTCATGCCTGAGCCATACGTTGGCTTTCGGCTTGCCATCATGCGTGTTGAGATCCACACGCCAAATCAAGCTTCCAAAACAGTCTGCGATCAGAATGACGCCCGGCGTGATCACACAGCTACCGTTGAGGCCGCGAACCGGCTGCGGAAAATGCAGAATTGCTTCGGGATGAATAGGCTTGCCAGGAGTCCAGCCGTTCAAATCGAGACGGTAGAGGTCCGATGCAACCCACGTGTATATCTCGGACGTTGCGATATAGAAAATATCCGGCTCAGCCTCTACGATTCCCATCGCCAGATGAGGGAAGGTGAAGAGCAGCCGTGGCGTAACCTCGGCGCCAT
>DATNKA010000891.1:0-10132 GCA_035603655.1 Candidatus Acidiferrales bacterium
GTACGGCCCAACAATGCCAGCACGCGAGCCCGGCGCGACAGTATCTCAGGGTCCGCTGGGGAGATCTTTCTCGCCTGGTCCAGAGCCTCTAGCGCTTCGCCATATTTCTGCTGCCAGAGGAGGACGTCGGCGAGGCCAGTCAAAATGTCGGTGTCGTTGGGGACTTTGTCGAGGACAAATCTGTATTCCGCCGCGCCTTCGGACCAGCGGCCTTTCCAGGCCAGCAATCGTCCACGCCAGCCGTGAGCTTCCAGATCTTCAGGTGCAACCGCCAAACGTTGGCTGACCATAGCAAGAGCAGCATCGATGTGCTGATTCTCGACATCCTTGCGAACTTGGGTCTGCCAGTCGTCGGTGGTTTGCGCGGCCAGAGGATGCAGGAAACCGACTAGCAGCAAGGCTACGATGACGGTCCTTCGGGGCAGTCGATAAATGAATCGATTTTCAGACACTCTCACGACAAAACTCCAGGGAATTGTGGTCCGCTCGATCCGAAGCCAGCGGTACGTTCACGGCTCCTGATTCAATCAGCAAATGAATCTATTTAGGGCAGGAACACGACCGTCAAAGTGAGGGCCTGAGCGCAGCAATGCACCATCATTGCTATCCTTATCATTATTACTATCGCCTCAAATGGGCTTCGGAGCGTAGTTACTCAAGGCCACGCGGCTTAGGTTCGACAGCAACTCCGTGTTTTGATTTCAAAAATTGCAGGGCGGAGGTCAGCGCAGATAGTTGATGTGGATTGAAACGCTGTAGCCTGGTGCGACTTCTGGCAAAACGAGGTGTCGCTTGTCTGGGGACATGGTCGCACCGCCGGTGACGGTCGCTATCGGACGCTGAAATTCGAAGGTGAGACCGGCCACAGACTCGGCGGACTTTACTTCCAGCACGACCTCTGTGGGTACAGAGGTCTGGATCAGGCTCCATTGGAGACGGTCGCGAGCGCGCCAGAATGTTGCAAAAGTTAGCATGTCAGTTTTGACGATGTCAGGAGGTAGTTGACGAAGCAACTCTTGTTCCGCTGCGCCTTTCAGGATGGATTCATTGGAATGAATAAGCACTACGCTCACGGCTCCGTTCTCCGCGTTGGCGAGAATCACTCCCAAGGCCTGGGGCACGCGTTTGGCGAAGCCAGGAGATTCTTCGTCTTCAATGGTGACCGGGAATTCATAGATTTCGCTGTCTTCCTCGAACCCAAAACCGCGAGGAAGCGCGAACGGGAAGTTGGAGAGAACGTCGTCGGCGGTGAATGATGAGTCGAACTGATATCCAGAACGCTCCAGGGCTTCCGGCAGAGAGACGGGAACGCGCAGGTGGCCGGCACGGAAGAATGTCGTATCCTGACCTGGAATTCCTCCGTCCAGCAATTCCTTGCTGACTCGAACTTCGCCGAAGACGGTGGCACCCGAGGCGGTATCGAATCCGAGCCCACGAGGTTGATAACTGGAATAGGTTTCATGGCCCGAGCCCAACTCGAACTTATTGAAGCCTCGCGAGTGAATGATGGAGTGGCTGCCCACGGTCGAGCCGCCTGCTTTCAGTTGCCGAAGAAGTTCGACGTTAGGTGCGAAAAAGAATGCTTTGCTGTTGGCATCATCGACATACTTGGTCTGGATGAAGAAGGTGCTGCTGGCTTGGTTCGCCTTCTCAATGCGAGCAAAGTCGAGACCCGGAGCGAATGAGTTTTCCCAATCCACATCATGGGAGAGCAGCAAAGCCGAGCGCTGGCCGCCGGGGATAGTGGCGAGGCGGACCCAATCCTTGCCATAGGCTTCGTACCAAGCCCGCAGAACCAACAGCCAGACATCCGCGCCGGGTTCAAAGGCGTTCACATAGTGGCGTTGGGCCTCATAGTCGTGATTGTTCTGATTGCGTAAAACAACGTCAAGCAAACTCAGTCCCAGGAGATACACCTTTCCCTCGCCAACAGAGTTCGTCAGGAGAGCGGCACTCCCGTCATCAAAGTGCGCCAGCACTTCGGCCCCAGGGGCAGGAACGTATCCATTACTCCAGATAATTTCGGGGAAGCGCTCGCTTCCAAGTTGAGTTTCCCGCTCCTCGGGACGATTGAGATACTTCGTGACCGGATCTTTTGTCCCGGAAAATACCAAGCGATGACGATTGCGCGAAGGAGCGAAGCTGCGAAAACCGAACAGATTCTGGAGTCCTCCCCAGAATACATTCTGCGCGAAGATAAAACCACCGCGCCGCACGAACGTGGCTAGTTGGTCGGCCTGGGGCTGGGTAAAAGTGCGCGAATCGACACTGGGATAGAGAATGACGAGGCGATGGCGTAGGGCTTCAGAGAGATCGCGAGTGATAAAAAAGGGAATGCCCATTTCCTTCAGAGAGTGAACGAGTGGGAGGGGATTCTCTGGATCGGGGCCGGGACTGGTCCAGAATACCGCAACTTGAAGCGGGAAGGCTTCCGGAAACTGCTGAAATGGGTCACTGTGCCGATGAACGATTTCGAGCAACGGGACTTCTTTGGTTCGCGCGACCGGCGCAGCTTCGGAGGTAAGTTTCCAAACCGCAGCACTCCCGCACAAAGCGAACACCAGAAGCGCGAATGCTAGAGAGTGTTTCAACTCCGAATCCTTAAAATATTTAATGATTTTCGTGAGCACTTCGGATCTGAGTATGAGGCATGGAAGAAGGAAGCGAGAAAACGTAAGGCTCGGACCCACTGCGCAGGTTTGGAAGCGGGTTGGACGAGAGGGCTCGCGAGGAGTTTTGTCAACCGCTTTGGGTCGACAAATATCTCTTTATCGACGTGGACCAGAGTTTGCGCAGTAAGGCAGGGTGTCGAGGGGCGTCCAGTGTAGCGAGATTCGTTTCGAACCCAGTTGCTCTCTGTACAGTTTGAGAACACTCGGATGAATAGTAATCGCTGCCACCGACGCCGTGAGATGGTGTCTGCTTTTGCACAATCAAATGTGGACGGACAATCAAATTATGACAAATATCACTAGACGTCTTCCGCGTCAGCCGGGACACTATGCAAGATAGTATGTGCAGGCAATGATGAGCGTTCACTCCAAGACCATCGTTTTGTTCTTTTCGCTGATTATCGGTCTCCAGTCCCTGCCACGCGCGTGTGCCTTCGAGGCGACAGACCCGTCCGCGGATAAACCTGGAGCGGTCACCGTCGATGGATATTCTCGCAGTTACACGATCCACATTCCCCCCAATGTGGGTCAGCGTCCACCAGTTGTGTTCATGTTGCACGGCCGGGGTGGGACGAAAGAGCAGGCGGCGGCTGAGTTTGGATGGCGAGAGCTCGCAGATCGAGAGAGGTTCATAGCGGTGTTTCCGCAAGCGCTCCCCATCATTCCAGACCTCGCGCTAGATAGTCTTACTCCGGCGAGCGTCCCTTCTTGGCTGGGTTCCACCAACTTCACCATCTGGTGGTCTTCCGGATTTGCCAGAAATTTGCCCGCACTTCATCACCCGGACGATGGGGTTTTCTTGACACGCTTGATTGCGAAGATAGTGGACGATGAACATGTTGATCCGTACCGTGTGTATATTGCGGGTTCTCCAGTGGTGGAGGCATGGTCGCCGACTTGGCTGCACGCTACCCAAAAATTGCGCGAGCTTTCGCAGCGATTGCCTCGATTGGCGGATTACGTCCGTCGAAGCTCACTGCGCCAGTTTCCTTACTTCTTCTCCAGGGAGACGCGGACTTGACGGCCTTGCAACCGGATTACTGGGCACAGATACCGCTTGAACAAAAACTGTCCTGGTTTGGAGCAAGCTTACCGACTCTTTCCTCGGAAGCCGAGTCCTGGGCTGTGCTTGACCACTGCGTAAGCTCAGCCGAGCAATCTATCCCGTGGGGTCAACGATTTGTCTGGAACGGCTGTGCGAGTCAGGCACATCTTGAGGTTTACCTGATACACGGACTTGGTCATGAGTGGCCTGGGAGCAGTGTCTCGCGTTGGAATCAAAGCCATCCGTCGCTACCTCCTTTAGATCTTACGGCAATGGTCTGGGAGTTCTGTAAACTTGCTCCCTGAACTCCGAGCTTTTGTTTTCGCAACAAGGGCTGCGCTTCCAAGTGCACCCCAACCGGGTGCGTGTCCTCCTCGGCAGCTACGGAACGGCGAAGAGTGCGATCAAAACCCCTCGTCGATGAACGATCTCGGACGCTCCCGCAGGGTGGATCGCCCAGGCAAACACTCTGGCCGAATTTCGGGGCTGGACACAGTTCATTGGGTTGCAGATCGAGTACAGCCTCATGGAGCGGACGGTCGAGCGCGAACTGAGCCCCATAGCGAAAGCTTTGTACTTGGGAGTACTAGCCTGGTCTCCCTTGGCGCGTGGGGTTTCTAACCGGGAAATATCAGGGCGAAGGCAAAGTCGACGGCGGGAGGAGACCAACGACGGACTGAAAGCCCTCCTTCATGAGGAACAACGCGCGGTGCCGATCATCTCGGCGCTGAAGGCGGTTGCCGCACAGACTGGTCGCAGCTTGGCGCAAGTCGCGCTCGCCTGGCTGCGCCACCAAACGGTGCCAGTAATCCTGATCATTAGGAGCGCGGAAGGTATCTCAACTCCAGGACTGTCTCGGCAGTTTTGATCTGGAACTCTCCGCCGAAACTTGCAATCCCTCGACGGCGCAAGCCGAATCGAACTCGGATTCCCCCAGAGTATTTACGAGAAAGAATCGGTTCGTGCAACTATGGATTGCGGGGTGTGGGATCGCCCCTGCTCTAGGGCGACCGTTTCAGGCAGGATATTGAGTCGGCTAGGCTTCAATCAGGAACTTCCTGGGTCGGCCGAGATGTTAGACTCCACCCCGAGCCCATCCCAGAGACACTGGATCCTGGGGAATAAACAACAATGGGCAGATTGTCGGATCATATTCGAATGGAAGCACGACTCTTGGGATCCATGCTCGACGGTGCGGTCTACTACTCCTTTGGCTATCCGGGCGGGGAACTAGGATTGAAGTCGTACCAAACAACATCGACGATGCGACCCAGATGGTCTGGTGTGCTTAAGTTCACGCTACAGCTGGACGCCGTATTCGAATACGGCCGGTCCCAGCTCAGTAAGAGAGCCCAGTTACTTCATCGCATTGACACGAACCCCGAGGCGGGACTTATAGCGCGAGGCGGTATTCACGTGCAACGTGCCCTTCTGGATTGCCTTGTCGAGCGCGGACACCGTTTGGCGGTAGGTCTGTTCGGCGGCTTGTTTGTCGCCCTTTTCAATGGTCTCTCGCAGGCCGCGCAGTGCGGTGCGCAGGCGGGAGGCATTTGCGCGATTAGTGGCCGTGCGCTTCGTGGTTTGACGGGCGCGCTTAAGCGCCGAAAAATGATTTGCCATGTGTAATTCGTTACCTTTGTGTGTCTAACGAGATATTCCGGTGAGTACCGAATTGCTTATTATAGGGGAGCAACTCTCGCCTGGTCAAACACATGGCATCGGCCCTTATCCCGGATCCGCTAACGCGTCTGAAGGTCCTGTTGGATTCCTCGACCCCGATCGTAGCGATGGAAACAGTAGAGGAAGTCCGCGCCGTTCGCCTGGTACGCGCGGCTTGCGCGGCCTTGAACCTGGCTGCGTTTGAGTGGACGATCGCCAGCGGTCTGGTTCGCTGCGGCAGCGACGTAGGTGAGGTCGTGGCCGATGAACGCGGATTCGCCTCTACCGCTACTTCTAGCGCGGGAGCTCACGAGGCGTTGGCGAACTCGAAGGCCATCTACAACAGCCGGGAACCGGCTCAGATGCTTGCTAACTTGGAGGGCATTTCGATTGGTGGCGCATTCATTTTGAAAGATCTGCACCGCCATATGGAGGATCCGGTGGTGGTTCGGCGTCTGCGGGATGTGGGACAGAAGTTCTCCGAGTATCGCCGGACTATTATCCTTACTTCGCCGAAGCTTGATATTCCTCCCCAGCTGAGAGGGCTGGTTGAATTTCTCGATTTGCCGCTGCCCGACCGGGGGCGTTTGCGGCAGATCGTCGATGAGGTTGTCGTAAGAATCTCCAGGGATCACACACTGCAGAGGAGGCTCGACGCCAATGGGTATGACGCGGTGGTGGAAAGCCTTCGCGGGCTGACCGAAGAAGAATCAGAGCGCACACTCTCTCAGGCCTTGGTGGCGCGTTATGCGCTATGTCCTGAGATTGCCAGCGACGTGCTCGAGACCAAGAAAGCTGTACTCCGCCGTTCGGAGATGTTGGAATTCGTGGAAGCGGGCGAGGCTTTGTCGGGCGTTGGCGGAATGGATAATCTGAAGCGCTGGCTTGCTCTCAGGCGAGGAGCATGGGAAGATGACGCCCGCGCCTTCGGACTGGAACCGCCCCACGGCGTAATCATTCTCGGTGTGCAAGGATGCGGTAAGTCGTTGTGCGCCCGGGCGGTGGCAGGAGAGTGGAATCTTCCCCTGGTGAAGTTTGATACCGCAGCCGTTTACGACAAATACATCGGCGAGACGGAAAAGAGAATTCGCAAAGTCTTCGCAGTTGCGGAGGGACTTGCACCGTGCGTCCTCTGGATCGATGAATTGGAAAAGGTGTTTGCTGGCAGCGGGCCCGATTCGGCATCGGCTGACGCTGGAGTTTCTTCGCGGCTGCTGGCGTCGTTCCTTTCTTGGATGCAGGACCGCAAAGCCCCCGTATTCGTGGCTGCCACTTGCAACAATGTGACCGCGCTGCCGCCAGAGTTGATCCGAAAAGGCCGCTTCGATGAGCTTTTCTTCGTCGATCTCCCCAATCAGGCGGAGCGCAAACAGGTTTTATCGATTCAGTTGACGCGACGGAAGCGCAGCCCTTCTGAGTTTGATCTGGAGCAGGTTGCCGCAGCTGCAAAAGGATATTCTGGCGCGGAAATCGATGCCGCCGTGCAGACGGCGCTCTACGCCGCTTTTTCCCGGAAAGCGCAGCTCACGACTCAGTTGTTGTTGGACGCTCTGAGGCAAACCGTGCCGCTTTCCACGACACGGTCGGAAGAGATCGTGGCGCTCCGCGACTGGGCCAGGACGCGGGCGGTTCCGGCATCAGCATCCGCCGAAACCGTATAGAATTGGCGGCCATTGACTACCATCTCGCCGCGGGGTACGCTTTAGGCAATGGTAGTGACTTGCCTCCTGGGCATGAGCATTTCGGCTGTTCCCGTCTCTGAGCATAATCCTGTTTTGTCTTCGAATCGGTTGAAGCGTGTGTATTGCTGTTCTGTCAAAGAGACTGAATGAAGAAAAGTATCGGGATAACTCCCAACATCGAAACTCTATTTGGCACGCGGGACGAAAATGTTCGCGTGCTGGAAGATGGCCTGAATGTCACCATTGACCTGCGATCGAACGCTGTTGAACTGGAAGGTGCGGCGCGCGATGTGGCTCGCGCTGAGCAGGTATTTGCCGACTACGAAAGCCTGCAACGCTCGGGATACAGTTTTAACAACGGCGATTTGAACAGTATGCTGCGGGTGCTCACGGCTGACCCCACGGCGACGTTGCGGGGGCTGGCCGACGCCGGCCGCCAGCGATCGCTGGGACGCCGCATGGTGCAACCCAAGAGCGTGAATCAGCGGCGCTATGTCGAGGCGATCGAGAAGCACGACATGGTTTTCGGGATTGGCCCGGCGGGCACGGGCAAGACCTATCTGGCCGTGGCTATGGCGATTTCGGCGCTGCTCGCCAAGCGCGTAAATCGCATCATCCTGGCGCGTCCGGCGGTGGAAGCGGGTGAGCGCCTCGGATTCTTGCCCGGCACGCTGCAGGACAAGATCGATCCGTACCTGCGTCCGCTGTATGACGCGCTGTATGACATGCTTGATCCCGAAAAAGTCGACCGCTATCTGGAAAAGAATGTCATCGAAATTGCGCCCATCGCATTCATGCGCGGGCGAACGTTGAACGATTCATTCGTGATTCTCGACGAGGCCCAGAACACAACTTCGGAGCAGATGAAGATGTTCGTTACACGTCTTGGATTCAATTCTAAGGCGGTGATTACCGGAGACGTCACTCAGATCGATTTGCCGAATGCACGCCGCAGCGGACTGCTGGAAGCAATGGACATCTTGCATCGGGTAGAAGGTTTGACATTCGTTCACTTCGACGAATCCGATGTGGTGCGGCACCATCTGGTGCAGCGGATCATTCGCGCCTACGACGAGCACAAAACACACATCGCGGAGCAGCAGATGTTGCTATTGTCCGGCGGAAGAAGCGCTGAGACTTCCGGCGCAGGATTACGAAGCACCGAGGTCAAGAACTCACAGTCGAAGGACTCGAGTGACAGAGCTCGCGAAGTCTCGGGAGAATAGATCCGCGCAGGGACAAGTTGGTTATCCTTCGAAAGAGAATCGCCGGACTAAGCCCGTTAACGCTCGAACGTTTCTTATTGCGGGCGAGGCAAGTGGTGCGTTTACGTGGCATCGTGAATGTGCTGGTCACCAACAGCCACGAATTACGTTCGCTGAACTTGCGTTTTCGGGGGAAAGATCAGCCGACGGATGTCTTGTCGTTTCCGGCGCCGACCCCCGGGCGCGCGCAAGCTAAACAAATAGCTGGCGACCTCGCGATTTCCGGTGATATCGCACGGGAGAATGCCAAACGCCTGGGACACTCCGTGGCCGCAGAGATTAAAATTCTGGTGTTGCACGGAGTTCTCCATTTGGCGGGCTTAGATCACGAGCGGGATAATGGAGAGATGGCTCGCAAGGAAAGTCGATTGCGGCAACAATTGAAACTGGAGGCTGGGTTGATCGAGAGAACGCAACCGCGTGGCGATCGTTCGCTGCACCTCAATGGGCGAACCGAGCGCCCTCCTGCCAACCGGAGAAGGGCATGAATTGGTCCGTCGCGCTCGCGCTTATTCCGTTGCTCGGCCTGCTCTCGCTGGCCTCCTACGTTGACCGCGTCTACCAGGAGATCGGCAAGTTTCTCTCGCGGGAGTTTCAGGACAACATCGACGTATTCGAGCAGAAGGTCGAGCCTATCCTGAACGTGAGCCGCTCGCGTGCAGCGCTTTCGATGTCCGTGCTTAAGCAGCTGACCACTGCCACGATTTCGTTGTTGGTCGGCTTCGCACTCTTTAGTGATCAACGCTGGACCCTATACGAAATCTCCCAGGCGGCCATCAGCCTGATCGTGATCATCATTGTGTTCAATCAGTTTCTGCCATTTCTATTCTTCTCGCGCACCGACGGTACATGGCTCATCCGCTGGACGTGGCTGGTGAGAATTCTGATCTATCTGGTTTTGCCCGTGACGATTGTTCTGGGTTTCTTGCAATCTGTAGCATCCCTCACCCGCGAAAATACCCGGGAGGAGCCGGAGAGTGCCGCCGAGGCCGTGGATGCTTTGATAGAGGCGGGGCAGGAGGAAGGCATCATCCAGGAGGGCGACCGTGACCTGATTCAGTCCGTGGTCGAATTCAGCGGCAAGACTGTGCGCGAAGCCATGAAGCCGCGTCCGGAGATGTTTGCTGTACCGGTTGAGACCACGGTCGAACGCTTCATCGACATGATGCGGACCAAACACTATTCGCGTGTCCCTGTGTATGCCGACAGTATTCATAACATCCGCGGCATCGTCTACGCTCAGGATGTTTTACAGGTGCCGGACAGCGAAGCCTCCCAGCGCACACTCGAGACGCTGATGCGGCGCGACGTATATTTTGTGCCGGAGAGCAAACTCGGCAGCGACCTTCTGCGCGAGATGCAGAAAAATAATATCCGCATGGCGATTGTGGTCGATGAATATGGTGGCGTGGCTGGACTGGTGACCATCGAAGATTTGGTCGAGGAGATCGTCGGGGAAATTCGGGACGAGCACGAGAAGCCGGAGATCGTTCGGGAAAATGATCAGTCCTATATCGTTTCCGGAGGCATGGACGTGGATGGTCTGGCCGAACTATTCGGCACCAAGTTGGAAGGAAGGGAATCAGCCACTGTGGCTGGCCTAGTCAGCGAGTTGGCAGGACACATCCCGCGCAGAGGCGAAACCGTTGACGATGGCGGCCTGCGATTCGAAGTTCTCGAAGCAACCGATCGCAAGGTCGAGCGCATCAGGATTACGGCGGCGCAGCCCCGGCAGTTGAAATTGATTTGAAGCCAGCTGCTAGCTGCTTGCTTCAGGCTTCTAGCCAACCGCCCCGCTTTCCTCAGTCA
>DATNKA010000892.1:0-3275 GCA_035603655.1 Candidatus Acidiferrales bacterium
GTGGTCGTCGGAGGAGGAAATTCTGCGGGACAGGCGGCGGTTTACTTGTCGGGAAAGGCGCGCAAGGTTCACATGCTGGTGCGCTCGGGCAAGCTGGCGGACACAATGTCGCGCTACCTGATTTGGCGCATCGAAGGAAACGCGGCGATTGAGCTGCATTACAACACAGAGATCGCCAGCGTCGACGGCGACGGACACCTGGAGTGCATCAGCTGGCGCGATGGCGATAGCGGGCAGATCGTCCCCAACGACATACGCCATCTCTTCGTGATGACCGGTGCCTCGCCGCGCACGGGGTGGCTTGAGGGGTGTCTGGCGCTCGACAACAAAGGCTTCGTGCTAACCGGCCACGATCTCGACCGTGCGACGCTGGAACAGAAGGCGTGGCCGCTGTCGCGCCCGCCGCAGCTCCTCGAGACCAGCCTGCCGGGGGTGTTTGCGGTGGGGGATATCCGGGCCGGCAATGTGAAGCGCGTGGCGTCGGCCGTCGGCGAAGGATCGATCGCGATTCACCTCGTGCATCAGGCGCTTGCGGAGATGTAGGTGGAGTCTGGGGTTCGAACTTGAAGGCGGTGCCCCAGAACCTGCCCTGAACTTGCCCAAGGGTTCGCGTCCGTGCTTTTGGAACGCGAACCTGGCTCGTCGGTCAGGTAGCTTGGCAGAGTTTCTCCGGTTGGAGAGAAAGCGCGTGCCAGGCAGAATTCTCTCTGAGGCGACCGGCTCGAGTGCTTATTCTTTGGCGGGTTCGACCCACACTTCGAAGCCGACGAGCCTCCCGGGCAGTAGAGCGGGAAGACTGCTCGTCGCAACTTCGGCCGCTAGCGCGTAATACGTTTTTGTGAAGAACAGCGACGCGATCGCTCACAAGTGGTTCTGCCAGAAGACACGTCGGCTTCTGCGTCCGATCACTCCCCATAAACGCGCTAGGGTCCAGGAATGCCCTTGCGCAGCAATCATTCTGAGCCAATGCTTGCCATCGCGGACGATTGCCCCGGATAGTCTGTCGCGGACTTGCTCATCCAAGTAGTGAATGATCGCGGTAGGGATACCAGTGTGCCTGGTACCTCTCGCACAGATCCGGACGGGCGCTCGTTAGCGCATCCGGTTCTTATCTCGGATGAGTGGCGGCAAAGCGAGCATCAGGGAAAGGATGGAGCGGTATCCTGCCGGACGCCTGGGCCAACGCTCATCACATTCCGTCCAAGAGGAAAAACGGGAGCACACCGCACGCATAGCGGCTTCAATTTTTTTGCTGGCTCCGCACGCACCGACAAAAGAAATTTTTGCTTCAGGTGTCGTGTTTTGCCTGCCATTTCCGATTTCATGATTAGAGGGCAGAATTGGGGCCCTCCTGAGAGAACTTCTCAATGCCCGAAGTTCTTTGCTCCGAATTTAGACCAAGGAGACGACCATGAAATCCCACGAAAAATATGTGAAGTTAATCAGTTTTGGCCCCCTTGTCGCCCTGATTGGATCTTTGCTGATCGGGTCCCCACAAAGCTTTGCTGAAAATGCCGAATCCAGTCCGAGTGAGCCGTTGCGTTTGACGGTCGCTCCGCACACCTCTTCGCGGATCGCGATGAAGGCTCTGCCCAAAGCAGTCTGCGTGCTGCATGTGGACGGCGACCTTGGCAACTCGCACCCGCTAAAACTGTTCTCCGATGATGAAGGGATGATCCGCTTCAATGTCAATCCCCGAGCGGAATCGGATGAGGTCGCTGCCTTTGCAGTGGACTGCACCTCGGACAGCGAATCTCAGAGGTTCGGTTTGGAACTGCGGCCGAACCATAGTCCCAGCTTAGACATGCCAGCTCCGGCCGCTGATAAACGCACGCCGAAAGCGAGCGACTTCATTCGTCCGGCGCTTACGCAAGGCGAGGTCCTGCAACTCTCGGACGAAGAACTCGCCAAACGCGAGTACCCGAGGCGGCCTAACCGCGAACAAGCACCCGCCGCTTTTGCGACCTGGCTGAAAGCGGTGACCCAACCGGCGCGGCGAATAAATCCCCGGCAGGCGGCACATCCGGAGCTTGGGGCCAGCAGTAACTGGGAACTCCTTACCAATTGGAGCGGATTCGAGTTGCAGGCAGGGCCTTGCTCCGAATGCGGGCCCTACGATGCGGTCGTGGGGGAGTGGTATGTGCCTCAGGTAAGGATCTCCGACAACGGTCTACACACATTCTCTTCTTTCTGGATCGGACTCGATGGCGATGGGCTAAGCGATCTGTGGCAAGCCGGAACTGAGCAAGATATCAAGAACTACACTTGGTCGATCTTTAGCGTCGACATTAGTACGTACGATGCGTGGACTGAGCTCGTTCCCGTTCAGCCAACGTCGGAGGTACTACCCAATTTCAACGTGTCGCCCGGCGACGAGATGTTCAGCACAGTGTGGGTCGGCAATCAGGACTACGCTCCGACGCTATCCGATGAAGTGTACGGTATCGCATCTGTCGAAGACATCACCCAGGGCGAATACGCGTTCGTACCCCAGTGCCTGGGGGACGTGGTCGACGGGGTCTGCACGATTAACAACCAAACTGTGATACTTGGACAGGAGGCGGAATGGATCATGGAGAGGCCCTGCACCAACTGCGAAAACAGTAAGCGGGCCTACTTGGATCTGGCGGATTACGGTTCCACTTTCATGTATGACGCATACGCCTTGCAAACTAACGGCTCATGGATGAACTATAACGGGTCTATCAACCAGGACATCTGGATGTACAACTACAGCACGGGGCATCTGCTTTCGGTGCCATATGTCTGGAATGACAGTACGATTCAATATTATTGGTATAACTGGCAGTGAGTTCTTGCCGGAACCGGCGGGAAACAACGCACGGTTCCGGTTTTCCTTTTAGATAGACACCATTCCATGCCGACGGGTGCCTGTTTCAGTATCGCGATGCTAGACCGCACGCCTGCGAGGCCCGAACTTCCATAACCAGAAAGCACGTCCGAATTTTGGCAAGGGACAACCCTCCCGGTTTCAGAGCTGCTCGTCCAGCTCCGCGCATACGCTGGCGAGCTCAATGTGGATCGGCGTGTCGGCAAGGTTCAGCTCTGGTATGTCCGGTTCTTCGAAGCCGTGAGGACCGCATAGGTACGCGCGGCGCTGGCCGGGGTCGACCAGCCAGATGTGCTGGATTCCAAAGACAACGTAGTCGTCGACGCGCTCACGCATGGCGCGCAGCGTGTCGTCTTTCGAGAGAATTTCAATCACCAGCAACGGAGGATGCGTTACTACCTGCTCCCGGGGCGCGTCGGCGCGT